>JASHVB010000533.1 GCA_030039695.1 Acetobacteraceae bacterium | reverse complement strand
CAAGACGGTCGACGATGTCAAAAACCTAATCGCTACGAACATCTACTATGGCCTTCCGTCGCTTGGGTATACTGGTATTGAGGTTGGCTCGGACGTGCACGGGGTCAAGGGAGGTGTCATCGTCGCGGTGACATACCTCCTGATAGGTGGGCAGGAATACTGGCAGGTTGTGAGTTGCGCTGGAGATAAAACGGACTTAAACGAGCTTATCGGCCAACTTGGAATCCTGCATACGGACTATTTCTAAATCGGTGGGTCCACACGACAAGGCCAAGTGTTGCAGTGGGCGTGAATCCGAAATTATGTTCACCGGCGGATCTCGGAGGCAACCGTCCTGCAAGTGTTCAGGGCGTCGCTGACCGTAAATTGGATCGAACGCGGCTGTAGCGCGCAGGGCATCACCCCCCTGATTCGCCAGCTCTGGAGGCCCTCGGGCGACCGGTCTAAGCTCTTGTCCTGTTGGGACTTCCCACCAATGGGCAAGAGAAAAGTTGGCGGAGCGGTAAACCCGCCGATGTATTCGTTTGCGCTCCAGGGCGTACTTCCGATACCTGAAGTTGCGTCGATATGCTAGGCGTTTGTACGCACGGCGGAGATCCGAGCGACGAGTTCCAGCATGGTCGCTCCCCGTCAGTACGGGGTTCCGTTCTCGTGGGTGAAAGTGTACCTACCGTCCGGCCCCATACGGCCGTGCATGTCGATGTCGGGATATTTTATATCGTCGCCGGAGGTACGGTCGCCGATCACGAGTAGAAGCACGTTCTCATCGGATCTATTGACGAATCGATGGGCATTTCCTGTTCCGGCCGGAAAGCCGGCGCACATGCCAGGACGCAACACCTCGACGCCGGCGTTGGTCTCAAGTTCGACCTCACCCTGTAGGACGTAGATGAACTCGTCCTGCCGCGAGTGCGCGTGGCGATGCGAGGACTGACCACCCGGAACGATGCGCGTAAGGTTCACGCCAAAATTCGTGAGCTTCGCGTGATCCCCAAGGCGACGGTTCCAACGTTGCTGGTTCGCGGTGCGGTAGGGTTCCGGATAACTGGTCGCGTTGCTTTCAGGCAGCGTCAGCGGATCGAATCCCGATGTCTTATCCACTGCAAACCTCCATTCGATTGTCAGTCAGTTGTCGCGCAGCATGCCGGCCTGCCTGCGGAACTGCAATCTCCTTTTCATGCTTCGTAGGAGGTGCTGGACTTCTTCGATTTCGACGGCAGCAGCAGGGGCTGCTGTGATCAAGCTCAGCCACCCTGTGCGGATCAGCCTTTCGCTGTGGATTTCGTGGTTCGCATGATGAGCTCTGTATCAGCGGCGGTGATGGTCATCTTGTTTTGGCAAGATTTAGCCACCTGCAAGTATCCTTCTCTTCGCACGACCGCACTTCAAAGGTTCTGACGGTGACCACCTATAATGCGGTTCTTGGCGCCATCGAAGCGTCGGCACGGGCGGCCGACGAGCGACCGCCTTGGGTGGTCTTCTGCCTGTCCGGTTTCGGTTGGCCGACTGGACACAGCAGACATTCCTGCAACCGAAAGTCTTCAAGGCCGCAGGTTGCCGGCGACTGTTCGGGGGGACCGCGCCAGGCGGCCGTTGGGATCGCCCCGAGTTGCACCGGATGCTGGACCACCCGCGTGAGGGCGATATGGTCGTGGTCTGGAAGCTCGATCATCTTTCGCGGTCGCTGAACGATGTGCTGCACATCATGGACCGGACCGGCAACGTGAGTGCGGGTTTCCGCTCGATCACGGAGAACGTTGAAACCACCACTCCGGCGGGACGGATAATGATGCAGATGGTCCGCGCCTTCGCCGGGTTTAGGCGGGCGATGATTCGCGAACGGACCTCCGCCGGTCTCGCCGCTGCCAGGGCCGAGGGGTGAACAGGCGAGCGTCGTTGGAAACTCGACGCCGCAAATCAACGCGAGATTGCGGAGAGCGTCATCAGGGGCCGGAAGTCTGGTGCCGACATGGCACGCCTCTAAAACATCAGCCAACCAACCGTGTCACGGATCGTCGCTTGGTATCGGATTTTTAAGACTAGTGGAAACTCCAGTTATACATGCATCGACACTCTCTCAGTCCCAAACTTTGGGCTCTACGGGATCCTCGTCCTATATTCCGTCCTCGCCGCTTAGCAGACCACTTTGTACAAATCGTCCGGTGGGCCCTGTATATTCAGCAAAACGATTCGACCGTTGGCTCCACACGCACCCTTGGAGCGTACGCCGAGGCCGTAGCGGCTTGCGGTCAGAGATATCCCGCCGTCGGGACCCTATTGTTACGGTATGTATACCAGTTAAAGTTGCGCCTCAAGGATCATATTGAACGGCGTTTCGGTTGCCTTACGCACCTGCCCGAAACCCGCGTTGCCGACGATCGCCGACAGCCGATCGAAGCCCGCCTGCGCTCCAAGCGCCATTTGGCCCGGCTGGTCGAGCGATGTTGGCACGCAGATCAACGTCGATGCCGCGTAAAACAAGCGGCTAACCGGATTGATGTTGTCCTCCAAGCGATCGTTTGCCGCTGGCTCGGTAATCATCCAGGTGCCGTCGGGCTTCAAGGTTTCCCGCACATGCCGGGCCGCGCCCGCCGGGTCGCCCATGTCGTGCAGACAGTCGAAGAACGTCACCAAATCGAGGTCCCGGCCCGGATAGTCAACCGCTGTCGCTACCTCGAAGCGCGTATTCGCCGTGACGCCGTGCTGTGCCGCGTGAATGCGGGCTTGCTCCACGGATTCCGGGTGAAAGTCGTAGCCAATGAAGCTGGCCTTCGGGAACGCTTTGGCCATCATCACGGTTGAGAATCCGTGGCCGCATCCGACATCGGCGACCACGCCGCCGCGCTCCAGCTTGGCGACGACGCCGTTCAGCGCGGGCAGCCAGGATGCCACGAGATTATTGTGATATCCCGGGCGAAAGAAGCGTCCGACGGCACAAAAAAGGCATTGCGACTGCCTGCCCCAGCCGACCCCGGCGCCGGTGCGGAACGCGGGCTCGACCAGCCGCTCGTTGTCCATCATGGCCGTCGCCAGATCGAACGCGCCCATCATGTAGACAGGACTCTCGGGCACAGCGAAGACCATCGCCTGCTCCGGCGGCAAAGCGAACGTTCCGGCTGCGGGATCATAGGCAAGATAACGCGACGCTGCCTGATGGCACAGCCATTCCCGCGCATAGCGTTCATTGATGCCAGCCTTCGCGGCGAGTTCACCCGCCGTGATTGGCCCCTGATCATGCAACGTCCTGTAAAGCCCGAGACGATCGCCGATTCGTACCATGGGCACACTCAACGCGCCGCCCAAATCATCCAGCATACGCCCGACAAACTCCTTCAGTTTCGCCGCGTCCATGACGGTTGTCCTCCTCGAAGATAACCAGCAAGCCACCCTGATCGGCGGCTCGCCGTGCCAGATCCTGACCGCCGGTCGCCCGTCTGATGGCACTTGACGGTCGCATACGAACCCTCTATAATTCGGTCGGTCGACTGAACTAACTATGCCTCGGCTCTAGGCCGGAGTCAAACGAAAACGCGAGGGAAAAATCATCATGGCGCGGCGGGCAATCGCTACGGCAGGGCCAGAGGCGGATACCCGCACTATGTTGCTGGAAGCAGCCGAGCGCTGCCTGCGTGCACACGGCATTTCCGGCCTCTCGACCCGTCGGGTCGCCGAATCCGCCGACATGCCTTTAAGCCAGATCCATTATTATTTTGGCTCCAAGGACGCGCTGCTGCTCGCTTTGCTGCAGCACCAGAACAATCGCCTGCTGGAACGTCAGCGCGCCATGTTCGCGGCCGACCTGCCGCTGTGGAGGCGCTGGCAGCAGGCCTGCGACTACCTCGATCAGGACCTGGCCTCCGGCTACGTGCGCATCTTGCAGGAGATGATGGCCGCCGGTTGGTCCAACCCCAATATCGCCGCCGCGGTGCGCGATTTTCTCGCCGGTTGGTACGCGCTGCTCGCAGATGTCGGCAAGGAAGTCATTGCCAAAACCGGCCCGGTCGGTCCCCTGAAACCGGACGATATCGCAACGCTCATCGGCAATGCCTTCCTCGGCTGTGAGGCGATGCTGCTTCTCGGCTTCGAGGAGACCGGCATGCCGATCCGTCGCGCCTTACGCCGCTTCGGGGCACTGATCCGAAAACTTGAAGAGACGAAGCCACGGAGCACAGACCATGCGCGCGCGTCAGCCCGATAAATCCGGCTATGTCGAACGCGACGGCGTCAAAACCTACTACGAAGTGCACGGCCAGGGCAGCGAAACAATCCTGCTGCTGCCGGCCTGGGCGATTGTCCACGCACGACTCTGGAAGGCCCAGGTCCCCTATCTCGCACGCCATTACCGCGTCATTACCCTCGACGGGCGGGGGAACGGACTGTCGGACCGGCCGCGGGGTGTCGACGCTTACCGCAACGAAGAATATGTCGCCGACGCCCTGGCGGTGATGGATGCTACCGGCACCGGCATAGCCGTGGTCGTCGGCCTCTCACTGGGCGGTCACCTCGCTGCGGTCATCACCGCACGCCATCCCGAACGCGTCGTCAGCACCATGCTGATCGCGCCCACAGCACCCTTCGGGCAGCCGATCACCGGCCGGTCTGACTTCCTCGGCGCTCTCAAGACCGAGGAAGGCTGGGGCAAGTTCAACCGCGAGTATTGGCGGCGCGATTACCGCGGCTTCGCGGAATTTTTCTTCACCCAGGCTTTTCCAGAGCCGCATTCGACAAAGCAGATCGAGGACGCGATCGGCTGGGCTTGCGAAACCGCCCCCGAAGTCCTGACCGACACGGTGCTCGGGCGAGCGCAGTCCGAATGGGCGCAGGGTGAGGATCTGTACCGCACGATCCGCCGTCCGGCCCTTGTCGTCCATGGTGACCGTGACGGGATCGTACCGTACGGAAAGGGACAGCGCGTGGCCGAGATAATCGGTGCACCACTCATCACATTGCAAGGATCAGGCCACATTCCGATCGCGCGTCATCCGGTAGCGATGAACCGCCTGATCAAGGACTTCGCCGATCGCACCACCGGTCGCATCGCCGCGCCGTCGGTCATTCGTCACGGCCTCGGCCGCAGCCATCGCGTGCTCTACCTCTCCTCACCCATCGGCCTGGGGCACGCGCGCCGCGATCTGGCGATCGCCCGGCGCCTGCGTCAGCAACGGCCCGAACTGCAGATCGAGTGGCTCGCCCAGCACCCGGTCACAACGTTGCTTGATCGCGTCGGAGAAACCATTCACCCCGCGAGCCGCCTCCTGGTGAACGAATCCCAGCACATCGAAAGCGAAGCGGGCGAGCACGACCTGCATGTCTTCCAGGCTCTGCGCAACATGGACGAAATCCTGGTCGCCAATTTCATGGTGTTTCAGGAAGTAGTAGAGGACGGGCAATACGATCTCATCATAGGTGATGAGGCATGGGACGTCGATCATTTCTGGCATGAACATCCCGAACTCAAGCGCGGCGCGTTTGCCTGGTTCACCGATTTCGTCGGCTATATGCCGATGCCGGAAGGTGGTGACCGCGAGGCTTATCTGACGGCCGACTACAACGCCGAAATGCTGGAGCACATCGAGCGTTATCCGCGCGTCCGCGACCGCTCGATCTACGTCGGCAATCCCGAGGACATCGTTGACGCCACATTCGGACCCGGCTTGCCCGCGATACGCGACTGGACCCAACAGCACTTCGACTTTTCCGGCTATATCACCGGCATCGACCCCGGTGACATCGCCGATCACGCCACGTTACGGCACCGGCTCGGTTACGCCGAGGATGAGAAAATCTGCATCGTCACCGTGGGCGGCTCCGGCGTCGGGGAGTCTCTGCTGAGACGTGTGCTGGAAGCAACCACCCCCGCGCGTGAGCGGCTGCCCGAACTGCGCTTTGTGATCGTCGCCGGCCCGCGCATCGATCCCAAGAGACTGCCCCGTGTCCCAGGGGTGGAAATACGCGGCTACGTCGCCGATCTTCATCTCCACCTCGCCGCTTGCGATATCGCGGTGGTTCAGGGCGGCCTGACGACCTGCATGGAACTCACCGCCGCCAAAATCCCCTTCATCTACTTCCCATTGCACAATCACTTCGAACAAACTGTGCACGTGCGGCATCGTCTCGGGTGCTACTGCGCCGGGCACCACATGGACTACATGAACTCAACCCCCGACGACATCGCCGGTGCCATTTTGCAACGGCTTAGCCGTCCCGCCGCCTATCGCTGCGTCGAGAGCGATGGAGACGTTCGAGCGGCTGCACTGCTTGCCGAGCTTCTGTAGGGTGGCCAAACTCCAGATGTTGCCGTTGCTCGCATTCTTTCCGGCAATGTCGCTCGTGCATACCTGTCCTAGGAGCCGCCGCCGCTAGCTTACGATTTTGCACAGATCGTGCGGTGACCCCTTACTGCGCGTCACTCACGCCTTCCAGGGACGAGCAGGGACGTGTTCTGGCGGGCGTGTCTTCCCGAAGTGGTCCCGAACGTTGGCGGGCAAGCCAAGCCACGGGTGCTTTCCTTCTTCATATACCGAGTACGTCGGTGCCCAGAAACTTGGGTCGCCAAAGCATCCAACGGCAACACCGCGGTGTCCCGCAGTTGGCCCTCCCTCCCACCAGACCGATGTTCCACAATCTGGGCAGAAGTGAAAACGCACAGTGCGTCCGCTATCGCCGGTCCGACTATAGACTTTGTCGACACCCTCCTGCCGAACCTGGCTGGCCGGATAATAGGCACCCGAGTGCACGACAGCACCAGTACGACGTTGGCAAGCAATGCAGTGGCAGACGTAGACCCTGTCCGGGTAACCTGTTGCGATTACACGCAGTTGGCCGCAGTGACATTGTGCGACACGTTCCATATCCGCCCTTCCCTATTGGTTGGCGTCTGGGGCAGGTCGCCGAACATATCGGCGGCAAAAACATATAGCATTTACGGCCAAAACTATAGCATATCCCGCACTTGTGCCAACCCGGAACAGGATTGCCGTGCACTGAACCATACCAGCTATCGCTCCAGGGGGAAGCTGCTCACCACCGACGAGCACTTTCTGCCTAAGTCTGCTTCCGGGCAGTCAATTGCGAAGCGTGTCTAGTTTGAATGGGTCGAGACCATACCAGCGACTCAGGGTGGAAAGCGGTCAACCAAACGGGGCTGAACAGAATCGCTTAGGCGTTGACAGGTTGTCAGCCGCGCTACTGTGAATCTGTCAGCCACAACGAGGCCTGCGAACCGCTCCGATCCTGAGATGATTGCCGGGGTGGCCACAATGCCTAATGTTCAGCGTGGACCAGTCGAAGCCGGCGGTCATCTTGCGAATGCTTATTCACCGCAAACAGGCCACTCTCGCGAGGAAAAAGTAGTAGTAGTAGGAAGTCTTCAGGCAAACGCGCACTTTAGCGTAGGGCCGAGATCTACTGCAGTGTGGCCGCGCCGTAGCAGCAAGGATAGTTAGGAACGATACCACGATGAACGAGGTAAAGCACCTAACCGTCGAAACGAACGGAATTCGTATGCGTGTGGTTGGCAGGGCGCAGGCCCCCTGGTTGTCCTCTGCCGCGGCTTTCCTGAATCCTGGTACTCCTGGCGCCATCAGTTCGAAGCGCTTGCACAGGCCGGATGCCACGTTGTCGCGCGAGACATGCGTGGCTTTGGTCGTACGAGACCGTCCAGAGAGATCGACAAGTACATACTGCTGCACCTCGTTGGCGACGTAGTAGGTCTGCCCGACGCTTTGGGTGTTGAGACAGCAGTGATTGCCGGCCACGATTGGGGCGCCCCGGTGGCGTGGCAGGCGGCGCTTTTGCGCCCCGACCGCTTCAATGGAGTGATCGGTTTGAGCGTACGGTTTATGCCCCGGGGGCAGGTCCGCCCGACCACCACGATGCCGGAGAACGACAACTCACTCTTCTACCAGCTCTATTTCCATCCCCCGGACGTACCCGAGACGGAATTCGAACGCGACGTCCGCCGCACCATCCAAAAGATCCTCTACTCGGCCTTGGGGGACGCGCCCACCTACCCGGCCACTCTCGGTGAGCACCACATTCGGCACCGTAGACATGCGTGTGGAGTTGCGGATCGCCGGCGACCTTTGGCGTCACCAGCTCCGCGTAGGAGGCCCCAGTTCCGGCATCATGCCGCGGCACCTCCACCGTCGGGCCGCCGGCACAATCGTCGAAGCAGACCTTGCGATCACTCAATTTGAGCAGGGTTGGTCGACGAAATCGAGCACGGCCGCCGATGATGTCGAGCAGCTACATTCTGGCGCACCCTGGACTTTAGGGGTTCACCCGTACGTACACCCCGGCCGAACCCGGTGCGTGCGTCATGGCTTGCCGCATACGCGGCGAATTGGGCGAGGAATGTTGCTGTTGCTCCTTCCACGCCGGGCTTTCGGGCACGGCCGTGCTGGCAAATTCGTAGACAGTACTGTAGCCGCTGGTACCCTCGAGCACCCGATAGCGGCGGGCGTAGATCACTCCGGGCACCTTGCGGTAGCCTGGCACATACTCGTCACTGTACCAGGCGTTCCACTCCGCGTCGACCTCGGCGGGGACGGACATACGGCCAATCTGCAACACCGGCGCCATGCCACGCTCCGGCATTTCTATGCCGTCCGGGTAAATTTGTTCCCCGACAATGCGTGTCAAATTCTTCCCAATCACGGACGGTGAGACTTTCTGTCCCCACGGCGTCCGCGGCCGGTTGGTAAACGCCGGCGTCTGCATCACCGCCACGCTTTCCAGTTCGTAGCATGCCAGGTACTGCGGGCCACCCTTGACTGCCTCGTAGCGGGCCGCTGAGAGAATGCCGGGCACCGATAACAATTCCGGTAGATGTTCCTTGTTATACCACTCGTTGAATTCCTGCACGTCTTTGGCGTCGATATCAACGTACACCATGAAAATCCCGCGACCTTTTTGTGGCATGTTTCCGTCTCCTCTGTGAAGCGCAGCCGCCATCGCTTTGTCTCGTCTCGTTGAAACCCCTCCTCACCCCTGGAGCCCAGGAGAGACACGTGACCACCGACTGGGGAACCATCCTAGCCTACATTCCCTGAATTCAGGAGCTGGTGAGCGGGATCCTTGGTCTCATCTAGGCACACCGCAATGAAATTGGGGGACAGCCAGCCTCAGCGGCGCGCAATCATGACCGACCCGCTCCGAGCAATGTGATGCTGCGGCCGCGGTTACGATAGTTCCGCACGTCCAGTTCGACGAGCGGCGGCAGGAAACGGAGCCGTGCCAGCCGTGATTGAGGGGAGTGCGCGAAAGCGACACCAACGACTCATCGAGCAGCTAGCGTTACCGCGCCTGTCGTCGACTCTACCAATTGGATAAGTGCGTCGATTTACGACGGCATTTGGCCGAGATAGTTGAGCTTACTGAGGTTGACGCCGGTGGTGCGGATGATGTCGTACGCCGTCGTAGCGTGGAACTGCACCTGCAACATCGCGAAATGGTACAGGTAATTCTGACACTTGAACTCGCGCGGCTGGCCACCCATCGGGACCGTGATGACGGTATCTTCCTTGCCGTCGAGCTGATCCGCGCGCAGCCCTTTCAGGAAGTCGACGGTCTTGTCGATGCGCGCCTGCATCTCGGCGAAGTTGTTGTCATGGTCGGCGAAGGACGGCAAGCTAATCCCGGCGACCCGGCCCGCTCCGCATGAATGAGTGCAGACCTGCCGCACCTGCCGCTCGAGCGGGAACATGTCGGGGAAGAGCCGCAGGTTCAGCACTACGGTGGTATCCCATTTCTGGGCCGTGGCGTGCGCCTCAGCCTTCTGCAGCACAGTCTTGAGGCCACCGAGCAACTGCAGGCATACCGGCACAAAGCCGGTGTACATCGTGATCGCCATGGAACACTCTCCTCGTAGGGTCAGGGAAGATTGCGGGCGATCTTAGCCTGTGCCATCGAAGAGACAAGCCGGACAACGATGCCGCTACCGCGCCTGCGGCAATTCCATGCGTACTGCGCCGCGGCGAGGGGTCGAACGGCCGCTTCGGGTCGAAACCGGCCCGGTGGCATGTATGGAGGAGACGGGTGGAAAGCAGACTTAAGCATTCATGTGCTGCTCGACGAACGCCATTGCCTCATTCGGGGTGAGGTCGGCTGTGTCTATAATTAGATGCGGCTCCTCCCAGGGCAAGTAGTTGCGTTCCAAGACTGCCTGCCAGCTCGGTAAAATGAGGCCGTCGATGTCCGGATTTCGGCTCTCCACTCGACGACGATGCTCGACAGGATCGGAACAGACAATTTCGATTTCGATAATTCGTGTTTGAGCACGGGTCTCCGCTTCTCGCCATCCTTGACGACTCTCCTCAACAGGACTGACGCAGTCCACGACCACAGTAAGTCCGTTCGCCAGGTCGGACGCTGCCAGTGCGTTGGCAACAAAGTAAGCCGCTGGGCCGATGTCCCCGACGAGAACTCCTGACGTCCGGATGGCCTGCTCAACGTCGTCAATGCGCAGGTAAGTCGCAGATCGCTGGGCTGCAATCTGTCGATTGCGATCGTGGTCTTGCCGGTCCCCGGCAAGCCACCGAACACGACCAACATCGCTGTTTCTCCCGGACCACGCCTTAATATCAACTTGGCGGTTAACGGCTGCAATGGGTCGATTCCAGCCGATCCGACAAGGAAAGGCGGGATTGGTGCAGAGAGTCGATGCACGGGCTACTCGCCAAACGCGAGGTGATTGACGGTTACCTTGGCAACCAGAGGCTCCGCAGGAGCGGGGCTTAGCACACCCGTAATCTTACTAAGGGTCGTGTGGTCGATTCTGTCAGGCCACCGTGGTGTCGTGTCGGCTGAGGGATCGCCCAGCAACTGCAGGACGCGCGCCGCGAGGTTCGGCACAATGCTCCAAGCCACGGTCGCACTGAGCCGTACAAGGTTGAGTGCGGTGCGTGTCACCAGCGCTGCCCGCGCCCGGTCGGCCCCAAGCGCAGTCCAGGGCGCGGCCTCCTGCACGTAGGCGTTCGCGCGCGACCAGAGCGCGCGCGTCTCTGCCGAAGCGCGCCGAA
>JASHVB010000532.1 GCA_030039695.1 Acetobacteraceae bacterium | reverse complement strand
AGCCGGTCGGCGTGATGCCGAGCTGGGTGCCCGGCAGCAGCGAACGGCCGTCATTGTATGTCGAGCTGCGCCGCGGCGGCGCTCCGGTCAATCCGGGGCCGTGGCTGAAGGCGGCGAGTTAGTCATCGCTATCAGCGAAGCGCGCGTTGTCCTCCTCCGCTAAACCACCTCGTCCGGTGTGTGCGCTTCCTCCGCCGTCGGCGATTGCCGCGGGGCGATGTCGAGCGCATCGGGTTCGAGCACTGGCTCTTGCTGCACGACCAGGAGGAACTGATGCGACATCGCGGCGTAGACCGGCTCCTTGCAGACCAGGCGGGATGCGAGCGTCCCCAGAATCGCCGCGACGCCAACCGGCACGGTCATCGCCGGATTGCTCGTCATTTCAATGACGATGGCCGTGGCGGTCAGCGGCGCCTGCACCACCCCGGAGAAGTAGCCGGCCATGCCGACCATCGCGAACGCGGCCACCGGTAGTCCCGGCACGATATGCGCGAACTCTGTTCCAACGCCCACACCGACCGCGAGCGACGGCGCGAAGATGCCTCCCGGGATGCCGGAGAGATAAGACACCAGCGTCGCCAGGTATTTCAGCGGTGCGAACTCCGCTGGCGGCACCACGCCCGCGACCAGACCCTCACGCGCCTGCCCATAGCTCGCATCGAACACCTGGCCATGCGAGAGGAAACCGATGACGGCCAGCAGCAGCCCGCAGAGTGCCGCGAAGCCGACCGGGCTGCGCAATGCAAAACGATTGACCAGGCGGGGCATAAACCGTGCGGGCGTGGCGAGTATCTGCGCGAATACGCCGCCAGCCAGTCCGCCGATGACGGCACAGAGCGGCACGAGCAGCCACATTGCGCTCAGCGGTAGCCCCGCGTGCGAAACGCCGAAATACGGCTCATAACCCAGCACGATCAGCAGCGTCACGCCGCTGGCGAAGGCGGCGAGGATGATGGAGCGCGATTGTTCTTCATTGAAGCTGCGTGCCATTTCCTCAATCGCGAACACGATGCCAGCAATCGGGGCATTGAACGCGCAGGTGATGCCGGCCGCGCCGCCGGCGAGGATCAGCAGCCGCTGCAATGCTTGTGTTCGCTGAAGACCAATGCGGCCGCAGATGTTCATTGCAGCACACCCGATCTGCACGGTCGGCCCTTCCTTCCCGATCGAGGCGCCGACCAGGAAACCGAGCAGCGTCAGCAGAAACTTGCCAACCGCGATGCGCAACGAGAGAACGGAGTCGACATCTGCAACTTCGCGCATTTTCAGCGCGGCGGTCGCCTGAGGAATGCCCGAACCCTGCGCACCGGGGAACACCTTGCGTGTCAAGAACACGATGAGCGCGAAGCCGAGCGGGCACAATACGAATACCAGCCGCGGCCGCGCCGCCGTAATCTCTTGGAACATTAGGCTGGCGCGCACCACGCCTAGGCCAAAGATGATAGATATCAATCCTGTTACGACGGCGGCAAAGACAAAAATTGAATTCCTTTTCAGGGCCGCCATCCACGAAAGACTCCCGCAACACCGTCAGGCTAGTCGCAGAATGGCGCTGGCACTGTCAAGTTGAGCGATTGTCGATTGGTTGCCGCCGAAACCGTTGCCTCCCCTCGCCGCGACGTGCACCGGGCGGCGCGCAACGCGTGGTGCTTGGCAGGTCTTCGCGCGGTCGCACGCGCGACCTTCGCGGATCACCATGGCAGTCGCCATTCGTGCGGGACGACACACAACATGCCGACCGCAATCGGACCCAATCTTGCCAAGCAGAAGCTGGCCGCGAACGAGTTGGTGCTATCGATGGGCGTGAACCAGCTTCGCACGCCGAACGTCGCGACGATTGCCGCGGCCTGTGGCTTCGACGCGATCCATATCGATCTGGAGCACAACCCCACATCGCTGGAGTGCGCCGCCGGCGTCTGCATCGCCGCGCTCGGCATGGTCATCACGTCGGTTGCGCGCGTCACCTCGCACGATCCGTGCGATGCCACGCGCACTCTTGATTGCGGCGCGCAGGGCGTGATGGTGCCGCATAGCCAAAACGCCGCTGAGGCGCGCGCTGTTGTCGAAGCGTGCCGTTTCCCGCCGCATGGCCATCGCTCCGCCACCGGCAGCGTGCCGGCGGCTATGCTGCGCTGAAGCAGCCGGAGATCAACCAGCGGCGGGGCGAGAACACGCTGCTCATCGCGATGCCGGAGACACCGGAAGTGGTGGAGACCGTCGAATCGATCGCCGCGGTGCAGGGCATCGACACACTGCCTATCGGCTCGACGGATCTATCCCCCCGGAGGTGGGCGTCGCCGGCGACGACGAGCATCCGCGCCGCTTTCGAGCGCGTGGCGAAAGCGGCAAATTCAACCGGCAAGTCGATGGGTGTCGGCGGCGTGCGCGAGGACCTGGGGTTCCAGGCCTGGCTGCTGCCACTGGGGGTACGATACCTGACCGGCGGGTCGGATGTCGGCTACATTCTCAGCGCCGGGCGGCGCGATGAGCGGCAGTTGCGGGACGTGAAGCTGTAACCGCCATTGCGCAGAGGGGAGCGGCGAGTTTGTCGCCCTCCACCGCGGCAGCGTGCGAACCGCGGGTATCAATTCTTTACCACAGATCACGAAGGCGCGAAGATGCGCGTCGGACATCCTCGTGCCTTTGTGTCTCGTCATTGAGCAATCGAACGGAACGCACCGGCAGTCCGTCACATCTCGCCAGGCCCCAGACCTGCTGCCGGCGACAACAACCGATCCGCAGGCTTGTCTACCGCGCGCGCACCACCGGGATTGCGTCAGGCCTTGCGACGCTCGCAATAACAAGCGCGCGCGGCTTCAGCGCGAGCGCGGCGCCGCCCAGCATCAGCATCATTCCGGCCAGGTCCGCCCACTCTGCGTGTTCACCGAACAGCTCCATGCCCAGCACCACGGCGATGACTGGCGAGATGAACGCATAGGTTCCGGCCTTGCTCGCACCCCAATCGCGCACCAGAACGAAATATGTCGCCGTCGCCAGCACCGATCCGGGGAGCAGCAGGTAGAGCCAGGCGAGCAACGCCGGCCAGCCCCAGTGGCACTGCATCCCCGCGCGGGCACCCGGTTCGAACAAAAGCGAGGCGGACAGCAGGATCAGCCCGCCGATCAGGTTGGTCATCGCCGCCATCTGCGTCGGTGCGAGCGAGCGCATCAACGGACGCGCCATCACTGAACCCGCCGAATAACACAGGCAGCCGATCGTCACGCCTGCCACCCCAAGCATTGCCCACCCATCGAGAGTCCCGGCGAAGGCATCGGGGCCAAACAACATGAAAATGCCGGCCACACCCACTGCCATTGCGGCGAGCTGACGCGGGCTGAATCTTTCCTGCCCCATGGCGACGGAGAATCCGAGGAGCGAGATCGGCGTCAGCGCAGAGCTGATGACGGCGGCAAGGCCGGCGGTGATGTATTTCAGCCCGTAGAGTTGGATCACCTGGTTCAGTGTCACCATCAAAACGGCGACGATCACCAGCCGACCCGCCACGCGCGGTGTCACACGGATAGGTTCACCCTGGGCTTTCCGG
>JASHVB010000531.1 GCA_030039695.1 Acetobacteraceae bacterium | reverse complement strand
CCGACGATCACGGTCAAGCGAAGCCGCAAAACATCATCGTCGGTCCGGTCGCCGCGGTGATCCCGATCAAGATGCTCGGGACCAACGGCGGCGGTTTCTACGGCATGAACTCCGCCCATCCGCTCGAGAACCCCACCGCGCTGTCGAACTTCGTGACCACGTTCGACATGATGATCTTCCCGTTCACGCTGGTATTGATGTACGGCCGCATGCTGCGGCGCCTGCGCCATGCGGTGGTGATCTACAGCGTGATGCTGGCGCTGATGGTGACGCTCATCGCCTGGACCGTCGGCTGGGACACCCTGCGTCCCAATCCCGCCTTCACCGGCAATCCGCTGTCCCATGCCTACACGCTGCCGGCGACCGGCGCAGCCGGCGCGGCCGGCGCGGCCGGCACCACCGGCTCGATCAACGTGCCGTCCGTGGCGAGCCTGCCGGTCGATCAGCGGCTCGGCAACCTCGAGGGCAAGGAGCTGCGCTTCGGCACCTCCGCCGGTGCCGTGTTCGCCGCGATCACCACCGACGTGACCTGCGGCGCGGTCAACGCCGAGCATGACAGCCTGAACCCCGTCGCCAGCCTCTCGCCGTTCATCGGCATGTGGCTGAATTGCGTGTTCGGCGGCAAAGGCGTCGGCATGATCAACTTCCTGTTGTTCCTGATCATCGGCGTGTTCCTGGCCGGTCAGATGGTCGGCCGCAGTCCCGAGTATCTCGGCCGCAAAGTCGGAGCACGCGAGGTCAAGCTGGCGGTCATCGCCTTGCTGGTGCATCCGCTGCTGATCCTTGGGCCGAGCGGTTTGTTCGCCGCCACACCCTGGGGCATCAACGCCGAAAGCAACCCGGGGTCGCATGGATTGTCGCAGATCGTCTACCAGTTCTCGTCGTCCTCGGCGAACAATGGATCGGCATTCGATGGCCTGGGTGTCGATTACGGCTTCAACAGCAATACAAATCCGGCGCCCGAAGCCGTACCGCTAGATATAGCCACCGGCCTGGTGATGCTGTTCTCGCGCTACCTCCCAATTATCGCACCGATCGCCATGGCCTTCTATCTCGGCCGTAAGAAGGTTGCACCGGTCTCGTTAGGAACAATGCGAGACGACACGGCGACGTTCGGCTTCCTGATGTTAGGCACCATCCTTGTTATCGGTGCGCTGTTGTTCCTGCCCGTGGCCGCGCTCGGCCCGCTGGCAGAGCACTTTGGACCGATCCCGTTCGGCGGCTGATCCAACCAACTCAATCGGAGAGGACGGCTATGGACGTTGCAGTTGGCCTGGACCGGCGCGAGCGCATCGCTCAGCGGCAGCGGCTGTTCACCGCGGATCTGGTAATGCCGGCGCTGCGGCAATCCTTCGCGATGCTGCGGCCGGATATCCAATGGCGCAATCCGGTGATGTTCGTCGTCGAAATCGGCGCCGTCCTGACATTGGCGTATATCGTCCGCGACATCGTCAACCCTGGCAGTACGCTGGTCTCGCTTGGTTACTTCGTGGCGCTGGATATCTGGCTGTGGCTGACGGTGGTGTTCGCCAACTTTGCCACCGCCTTCGCCGAGGAACGCGGCCGCTCGCAGGGCGCCTTCCTGCGCCGCACCCGGGTCAGCACGCCGGCGCATCGCCTGCGCGCCGATGGCGGCGTTGACGTGGTCAATTCGATCGACCTGAAACCCGGCGACCTCGTCACCGTCAAGGCCAGTGAAGTGATTCCCGGCGACGGCGAAGTGATCGATGGTGTGGCGGCCGTCGATGAATCGGCGATCACCGGCGAATCCGCGCCGGTGATCCGCGAAGCGGGCGGCGACCGCTCCGGCGTGACGGGCGGCACCACCGTGCTATCCGACCACATCACGGTGCGCATCGTTGCCGGCTTCGGCGAATCCTTCCTTGACCGCATGATCGCGCTGGTCGAAGGCGCGGTGCGCCAGCGCACGCCAAACGAGATCGCGCTGACCCTGGTGCTGACGGCATTCACGCTGATCTTTATGATCGTCGTCGTGCCATTGTGGCCGATGGCCTACAACGCCGAACAATACATGACGTCGTATCTCGGGCTCAGCACGCAGCTGTCCAGCCTGGGCACCGATGTGCCGACACTGATCGCGCTGGTGGTTTGCCTGATCCCGACCACGATCGGCGCGTTGCTGGCGGCGATCGGCATTGCCGGCATGGACCGCGCACTGCGCCACAACATTATCGCCAAGAGCGGCCTTGCGGTGGAGACGGCCGGCGACATCGATGTGGTGCTGCTCGACAAGACCGGCACGATCACGGTTGGAAGCCGCCACGCTACGGACTTCCTGCCAATCAGCGGTGTGGCAGTGCAGGACCTGCGTATTGCAGCGGCACTGGCATCAAGCGCGGACCGCACGCCGGAAGGGCAAAGCATCGTCACGGCCGCGCTGACCGCCGGCGTGTCGCAAAGCAGCATCACCGCGCCGAACGGTGCGCAATTCATTGAGTTCAGCGCGCAGACGCGCATGAGCGGCATTGACCTGCCGAACGGACGCAAGCTGCGCAAGGGCGCGCCGGATGCGGTGCTCGACTACCTGCGTCGTGGCGGCGGTACGATGGTGCCCGAACTCGACACGCTGGTGGCACAGGCCGCGGCCGAGGGCGCGACTCCCCTGGTGGTCGGCGACGGCAGTCGCCCGCTCGGCGTCGTGGTGCTGCAGGACACGCTGAAGCCGGGCATCGCGGCGCGCATTGGCCTGCTGCGGCAGATGGGCCTGCGCACCATCATGGTCACCGGCGACAACCGGCTGACCGCATCGACCATCGCCAAACGCGTCGGCGTCGACGATTACCTGGCACAGGCTACGCCGGAAGCGAAGCTCGCCTTCCTTCGCCAGGAACAGGCTGAAGGCAAGCTGGTCGCCATGATGGGCGACGGCACCAACGACGCGCCGGCGCTGGCACAGGCGGATGTCGGGCTGGCGATGAACTCCGGTACGCAGGCGGCGAAGGAAGCCGGCAACATGGTCGATCTCGACAGCGATCCGACCAAGCTGATTGAGGTCGTCGAGATCGGCAAGCAATTGCTGATGACCCGCGGCGCGTTGACCACATTCAGTATCGCCAACGACATCGCCAAGTACTTCGCCATCGTCCCGGCGCTGTTCGCCGGCACGCTGCCGTGGCTCAAGGCGATCGACATCATGCACCTTCACTCGCCGACTTCGGCAATCCTGTCGGCGGTGATCTTCAACGCGCTGATCATCCCGCTGTTGATCCCGGTGGCGCTGAAGGGCGTGCGCTACCGCCCGCTCGGCGCTGATGCGCTGCTGCGTCGGAACCTGCTGATCTGGGGCGTCGGTGGCGTGATCGCGCCGTTCATCGGCATCAAGCTGATCGATATGTTTATGGTGGCTTTCCATCTGGTCGCCTGATGTTCATACGCGAGGAGATGCGCGATGCTGCGCAATGTCTCGAAAAGCCTGTGGCTTCTGACGTTTTCCGTGGTGATCGTCTGCGGCATATACCCGGCGATCCTGTGGGGCATCGGCCAAACTTTGTGGCCGTTCCAGGTCAACGGCAGCATCCTTACGGGACCGGGCGGGAGGGCGGTTGGTTCTCTGCTGATCGCGCAGCCGTTTACCAAGGCCGAGTATTTCTGGCCGCGCCCGTCGGCTGCCAACTATGACGGCACGGCCTCGGCATCGTCGGCATTGGCCGTTTCCAACTACGCACTGCGCAACCGCGTGGCGACGCAGATCGGACCGATCGTCACTTACAGTGCGGGGCCAAAGAAGGGGCAGCTCGTTGCGCCCGACATCGAGGCGTGGTTCCAGGCCGACAAGTTCCAGGGCAAACCCGGCATCGTCGCGCAATGGGCAGACATGCATAACGCGATGGCGCAAGCCTGGGTGAATGCCGATCCGACGCATGCGGCTTACGTGAATGATTGGGCGAAGGCGCATCCGGCCATTGTCGCCCAGTTCATCAAGCAAAACCCTGCCACGCCAAAGCCGCAAGCGAGCGATCTGGCCGTGGTGTTCTTCGACAATTTCTCCAAGGAGCATCCCGGCACCTTCCCGTCCGCGGTGACGCATCCGGGCCCGAACGGCAAGGACGTAACCGAGGTCCAGCCCGTGAAGTCCGGCACCGACATTCAGGGTACCTTCTTCGATATGTGGCGGCAGGATCATCCGGACGCGCCACTGGCGGACATTCCGGGAGATTATGTCACCGCATCCGGGTCCGGTCAGGATCCTGACATCACGCTGGAGAACGCAGAATACCAGCTTGATCGCGTTGCCAATAAATGGGCGCAGGACCTGAAGCGCAATCCGGCGGAGCTGAAGCAGGAAATCCAGGCGATGTTGCACGCGCAGGCCTTCAGTCCGGGGTACGGACTGTTCGGGAGGTCGATCGTCAATGTGCTGCAGATGAACCTGGCGCTGCGCAAGCGCTACGGCGTGCCGTCCTGAGGGCTGCATCGTGCAGGCCCGGCATGATCTGCTGGTGCCGGCGCGGGTCATCGCGACTGAACCCGAGGCGGCATCGCACACGGCGGGGCCGAGGATTCTTGTCATCGATGAGGATCCCGGCGTCCGGCGGCTGTTACGCCGCGCGCTGACGGCGACGGGCTATCGCGTGCAGGACGCGCAGCCAGGTGTGGACATCGCAAGCCGCATCGCGGGTGGTGTATTCGACCTGCTGGTGCTGTGCATCGATTCGCCGGACTGTGGCGGCCCCGCCGCCATCCGCGTGGTGCGCGATGGTT
>JASHVB010000530.1 GCA_030039695.1 Acetobacteraceae bacterium | reverse complement strand
GGACGGCGAGACGGCTGCCGAGGTAATTCCAGAAAGCGATGCCTAGCTTTGTGCAGGTCTTCGCCAAACCGAGGAAGGCATCGCGGCAGTCTCGGCCGGGATCACTGCGCGTACCGGCGCTGATCCTGCGGCGTGTGACCTGACACCGAATGTCGTTTTCCGAGCCCTACGCCGAGCGCAGAACTATGCCGAACGGGGTAGCAATACCTGAGCTTTTGCC
This sequence comes from Acetobacteraceae bacterium, assembly GCA_030039695.1. The sequence goes on along the minus strand of JASHVB010000530.1, from coordinate 3,038 downwards.
CCAGAAGATGCACTGAACACGCTGGTTTAATTCGGCATAGTTTGTCCTGTTTGCCCCGTAACAACAGCGAGGACAGGACGATGCAAGTAGACGATTACCTGGGCAAAAGCCGACTGTTCCGGCGTCTCAAGAATGGACTTCACGGACGGCTTATAGAACGGTACGCGACACGTCTGGCCGAACAGGGGTTTTCTCGACGGACTATTTGGCAATGCCTCAATGTGGTCGGCGGCCTACTGAGCTGGGCCGGAATGCGTCGCTGCAAGCTCGTCGACATTGATGAGCCCATAATCGAGCGGTACCTCAGGTACCGGGCGGAAAGGCAGTCGTTTCAGCCCGGTGACCTGGCAGCGCTCAGGCGATGGCTTTCGACGCTACGCGATGAAGGTACGATTGCGCCGGCGGCGCTGCCGCCGATCACCCCGCTCGATCGAATTTGCAAAGACTTTGAGGACTATCTGCGGGCAGAGTGCGGATTGGCATTAAGTTCCATCGGCAGCTACCTTCCGACCGTCCGTCGGTTCTTGCGGGAGATGTGCCCTACCGGCAGTGGCGACCTGGGCAAGATCAATACGGAGAGTGTGATTGGCTACATTGAGCGTCACGCCCGAGACGGGAGCCCGGACACCGGGCTGACGATGTGCCGGACAGTGCGCACCTTTCTCCGTTATCTCCATTACCGGGGGCTGATACCGCACAAGTTAGCTGGTTGCGTGCCGTCGATACGACGATGGAAGCTCACAAATCTACCGACCTATCTTCCCGTCGCTCAGGTGCAGAAGGTTCTTGACGGCTGCAATCGAAGCACCGTCACCGGGCGACGAGACTACGCCATTCTGACGATGCTCACCAAGCTCGGTCTGCGGGCCAGCGAGATAGCCACTCTCACCCTCGATGATGTCGACTGGCGAGCCGGCGAGATGTTCGTTTGCCGTAAGGGCGGACAGCGGACACAGATGCCGATACCGCCAGACGTTGGCGCGGCCATGGTGGCATACCTGCGCAATGGTCGCCCGAACTCGTCGTGCCGACGGTTGTTCGTTCGCACGCGCGCACCGCATGTGGGCTTTACGTCTCATCACGCAATCACGTGTATTGCGAGGGCCGCACTCGATCGCGCCGGAATCACAGATTGTGCACACAGAGGAGCGCACATTTTCCGGCACAGCTTGGCCACTCAGCTTCTACGCTCTGGTGCAACCTTGACAGAGATCGGGCAGCTGCTGGGGCACCAGAGCCATGACACCACTCGGATCTATGCGAAGGTTGATATTGAGGCACTGCGTACATTGACCCTGCCTTGGCCGGGAGGCTCACGATGACGGATCTACGTTCCGCCCTCGGGCAGTATCTCACCATCCGCAAGAGTTTGGGATACAAGTACGAGCGGCAGACCCGGGACCTCGCCGACTTCGTGGTTTTCATGGAGAACCGTAAAGCCATGACCATCACGACCAAGCTCGCGATGGAATGGGCGACACTGCCGCGCGATCGTCACGCTTCCTGGATATTACGATTGACGGTCGTGCGGGGATTCGCGCGTCACGTTGCCAGCTTTGACCCGAGAACGGAAGTGCCGCCTGACGGTATTCTGCCGAGATGGCAGCGTCCCGCACCCTATGTCTACAGCGATGCGGAGATTAATGCGTTGCTGAGGGCAGCGCTCACCCTCCTGCCGGAGGACGGACTTGGTCGATGGACCTACCACACATTGTTTGGGTTGTTCGCGGTAACGGGCATGCGTCTGTCCGAGGCGATAGGCCTCGAGCGTGATGATGTTGACCTGAACACGGGCGTGCTGACGGTCCGGCGGGCCAAGTTCGGCAAGTCGCGGCTCGTGCCTCTGCATCCGACAACATGTGCAGCGTTGCGCTCCTATGCCCACCGGCGCGACGCTCGTCTCGGATCACGCTGTGGCTCGACTTTCTTCGTCGCCGAACGGGGCGGCCGCCTGCTGCCTGAGTACGTCCATCGCGTCTTCTGGCGTGTATCGCGAGAGATCGGACTGCGGTGTGGCGGCGGCCGCGCTAGCCCGCGCTTGCACGACATGAGACATCGATTCGCCATCAGGGCGTTGCTTGAATGGCACCGTGACGGCAAGGAGGTCGAACGACAACTCCCGGTGCTCTCCACCTACCTCGGTCACACCTGCGTGCGCGACACTTACTGGTATCTCTCGGCTTGCCCCGAACTCATGGAAGCGGCCGCGCGCCGCCTCGATCGGCGATGGGGGAGCGAGTCATGAAGCCGAGCAAGGCGACCTGCAACGTTGCCACGTTGATCGAGCGCTACTTCACCGACCGTCTTATGCGTCAGCGCAACGTCAGCACCAACACGATCGCGGCCTACAGAGACACATTCAGGCAACTGTTCTCGTTTGCGCAGGTACGGCTCCACAAGCCTCCGTCGTCCTTGTCGCTCGACGATCTCGATGCGCCTTTCATTGGCGCCTTTCTGACTGATCTCGAGGTAAAACGCGGCATCGCCGTCAGGACCCGCAATCTGCGTCTAACCGCCATCCGCTCCTTCTTTAGGTTTGTGTCATTCGAGGAACCTGCATACAGCGCGCTGATCCAACGCGTTCTCGCGATACCAAGCAAGCGACACGACAAGCGACAGGTGCACTTCCTGACACGGCCAGAAATTGACGCAATCGTCGCTGCAACCGATCAAACGACTTGGCTCGGTCGCCGCGATCACACCTTGCTGTTGCTCGCGTGCCAGACGGGCTTACGCTTGTCAGAGTTGACCAGCCTCGACAGGGACGCCGTCCGCCTGGGCACCGGTGCCCATGTGCGATGCGTCGGCAAAGGGCGGAAGGAACGATGTACGCCGTTGACTGCGGTCGCTCAACGCGCTCTCCAGTCGTGGCTCAGAGAGCCGCCGCGGAAGGGAGCAGAAGCGTTATTTCCCAACGTGCATGGTGGCCGGCTCAGCGCTGATGGTGTTCAGTCGTTGTTGGCCAAGCATGTGCGCGCGGCGAGGGCGAACTGCCCGTCATTGACGTTAAAGCGGGTGTCGCCCCATGTGCTTCGACA
>JASHVB010000529.1 GCA_030039695.1 Acetobacteraceae bacterium | reverse complement strand
TTCCGAATCCGAGCAGGTAGATGCTGAGCCAGCGAAGCAGCTTGTGCGAGACGTATTTGTAGAGATCGATAGCGGGAAGCCGGCGCAGGCGGGGCCACAAGACCCGGTGCACGTTGAAGGCCTGGCAGCCGATCCGGATCTTGCGGCGGAACTCTTCAGCCGGACGCGAGACGGACGCCTCGGTCGCATGCGCGTCCTCGGCACGGACGACGCGCCAGCCGGCGCAGAGGATGGCAAGAGAGACGTACATATCGTCGATGAGGTCATCCGGCGGCGGCTCGTGTAGTGCGCGGCGAATGGCGAAGATCGAGCCGTCAGCCCCCATGCACGACCCTGTGCTGCTCTCCAGCGACTTGATGTGCTCCTCCAATCGCCAATAGAGCGAGCCGGCTTCGGCCGTCCCGCTGCCGCCCGGCCCGGTATAGCGCAAGTGTCCGCAGACCACGCCGACTGCGGGATCGACGAAGGGCGCGAGGAGCCGCGGAATTGCGTCGGGCGCGAAAATAACATTGGCGTCGCTAAAGACGACCACGTCGGCCGCCGCCATGCTGACGAGTGTATTCATGCCGTGCGTCTTGCCGGAGCGTGTTGGTGCCTCGACGACCCGGATCGCGGGCTCGAATTCGCGCGCAATCGCGGCCGTGCCGTCCGACGCGGCATCGATGTAGATAAAGAGGTCGAGGTTTGGCATCGCCTCGCGCATCGCGACCATGTTCGCGGCCTTTGCCCGGATGACGCGCTCCTCGTTGTAAGCGCAGACACAAAGCGCTGCCCGCAGGGGTGGCATGCCTGGTTGAGCAAGACGCAGCGGCCGGCGCGGGAGGATCCGCAGGCTCAACGGGTAGGTCGTAAAGGGATGGACCGCGAGCAGAAGACAAACGGTGCCGAGCGCGCACAAAGTGGCGCCGCCGGCGAGCACAGCGTCGCTCATGCGCGATCGACCAGGACGGCGGCCATCGGGGAGGCCGAGACTTCGCTGATTCGCTCGACCGCCTGGCGCGCCCGATTCACGTCGAGCCGGCCGTCGAGGACCAGCAGCGTCGCATCGACCCGCCGGGCAAGGGCCGTCGCGGACGGATCCAGCGCCGGGGCGGCGTGCAGCACCACCAGTTCGTAGGATTCGGCGGCTTCCACCAGGAAATTCTGGAATCTGGCGCTGTTCAGCAACTCGAACGCGTTGTCCACACGTCCCGGTGCAACCAGGAGATCAAGGGTCGGCTGGCGGTCAGGTTCCAGCATGTCATGCCATTCCGACCCCGCGACGACACCCAGGATTCCGTCCGGTGCTGCCTGGGGACGCCGCTGCACCGGCATGCCAAGTGTCTGTCCCAGCTTCGGATTCTCGAGGTCTCCCTCGACGAGCAGCACGCGTTCTCCGTCGCCGGCCGACACGCGCGCGAACGCCGCCGCCAGGCGGGCCGCGTGCCCATCCTGCCGGGCCGAGGCCTGGGGCAGGAAGGCAACACAGCGCGGCAGGCGCATGCGTCCGAGGAGGCGCAGCCGGCTGCGCAACGCGCGCAGCGATTCCAGTTCCTCTGGCGTTGCCTCCTGTACCGGTGCGCGCGGACCGGAGGATGCCAGAATGCCGCGGCCGCGGCGGATCAGGTCACGCGGCAGAGTCGCCAGAACCGGCAGGTCGGTGGCCGCTGTCACCTCATCAGCGCTGAAGAAACCATCCACGCGGCGCAGGCGGGTGAGGGCAAGCAGGCAGCCGAGGAACCAACCGCCACCCCCGCCGAGCGCGCCCGCGAGCATCATGCGCGGCCCTGACGGCAGGCCCGGAATCGACGCGGGGCTGATGACGTGCACGTCCGGTGTCGCATCGCCCTTCGGTTCCGCCACGGTGCGCTGCTCACCCTCGAGAAGCGACTGGTAGAGCGCGCGCCGGCTCGCCTCCTCCTGCTTCAGCTGGTCGAGCTGAGCGTTTGCGTTTTCCGCCGACACGGCCTTGCCCCGCGCCTTGTCGAGTTGCGCCCTGATGTCCGCTTCCTGTGCGTTCAGGACCTGGAGCTGTGCGCCGAGTGAATCGACGATGCGCCGTCCCTCGCGTGCGATCTCGCCACGGACCGACCCCAGCGAGGCGCCCGCGCTGTGCATGCCGGGATAGTTCCGGCCGTAATGCGCCGCCAGATCTGCGTAGCGGCTGGCGGCTGTCGCTTCCTGCTCGCGCAACGCTGCGATCGTCGGCGAGTTGATCACTGAGGCCAGCGCGTCTGCCGTACCGGCCTTCGCGGCGGCGACGGCGCGGTCGTATTTCAGCTGGGCCTCCGTCTGATCGACGGAGACGCGCGAGAGTGCCGACGTCAGCTCCTCGACCTGCTGCTGACCGATGCTGCCGGCCCGCAAGCCCACGAGATCCTGGTTGCTGCGCAGGGCCTGCATCTTCTGTTCGATATCGTTCAGGTCGGCGCGGGCCTTGGCAACGCGTTCGGCCAAGGCTGCGCTGGCACCAGTGTCGAGCTTGCTGCGGCGGTTCGCCTGGTTGGCGATGTAGTCGGTGATCAGCGTGTTGACGACCTTCGCCGCGAGCACCGGATCACGCGAGGTGAAGCTGACCGAGATGACGAGGCTGCGCTCGTCCTGGAAGAGGGAGAGCGCACGATTAACGGTACCGATGACCAGGTCGTCGGCCGTTGCCTTGGCCGACCCCGGCGAAGTTGGCGCCGAGACGAAGTGCGACAGCAGAGTCCCCACAAACGCCTTGGCGCGCGCCAGCAGCGACTGGGGCTGGAGTGCCGGGTTGAACTCCGGCACCTTGTCCAGCCGGAGCTGGTTGACGACCTGGGCGAGCAGCGCATGCGAGTGGAGTATTTCCATCTCGGTGTGGACGTACGGCATCGGGTCCGGCCCGTTGTCGTGCTGCACCGCGCCCTGCAACTGCGGGATGGCGAAGTTGCTGCCTTCGACGGCGAGGACGCTGTTGGCGGTGTAGGTCTTGGGCAGGGTGTGTGCGTACGCGAAGGCGACAATGCCGCCGAGCACCGCGCAGCCGACGATCAGCCAGCTGTACCGTTTGAGCAGCCGCGCGAGCCGCAGCGCCGGGATCAGAGCCGCAGGCGGCTCTGCGGGTGTCACGTTTGCTGGGGGCGGGAGTGCCGCGCCGTATATGTCCATCGGCATTCTGTGCTCTGCTTCAGCCGCGCTGCAGTGCGGCGATGCGGTCGTGAGGCGACAAAGGGACTCGCGGTGGCGTGCCGAAGGCGCGGGCGCGTGCCGCGACGAACGCAGCTGAGTGCTCGCGTTCGGCGATCAGAAGCGTGTGGT
>JASHVB010000528.1 GCA_030039695.1 Acetobacteraceae bacterium | reverse complement strand
CTCGACATCGCCGACACCGTCGCGGAGGTGCTGGACATGTTGGGTACTCCGCCCGCCGATACGCTGGACGATGTGGTTGCGCTGGACCAAGCCGCGCGCCGCGCCGCCGATCGTTTTGCCACCGCCCGCGCCGCCTGAACCCGTCAAACCAAGAAGAGCTTACTAACGTGTCTCATGCCATTCCCGAGTTGATCCGCACGCTGGTGTCCTTCGGCGTGGTGCTGGGCGTGCTGGTGTCCGTGCATGAGTTCGGCCACTACCTCGCTGCTCGCCTGTGCCGTGTGCACGTCGAGGTGTTTTCGATTGGCTTTGGCCAGGCGCTCACAAGCTGGGTCGACCGGCATGGCACGCGCTGGAAAGTCGCCTGGCTGCCGCTCGGCGGCTACGTGAAGCTGCACGGCCAGGAGCGGCCTGAAGATGTGCCCGCCGCAGTGCGCGCAAGCTGGATCCCGGGCCGCACCTTCCATGAGAAGTCCGTCGCGCAGCGCGCCGCCGTCGTCGTGGCTGGCCCGCTGGCCAATTTTGCCCTCGCGGTGGTGTTGTTTGGCGGCTTGTTCGCCGTCATCGGCAAACCGGTGGCGCTGCCTGTCGTCGGCGCCGTGGTGCACGGAAGCGCCGCCGACCATGCTGGCCTGGTGGTGGGTGACCGGATAGTCAGCATCGACGGCCAGCCGGTCCACGATTTCGAAGATGTCCAACGGATGGTCTCGGACCGTCCCGACATGCTTATTCAGCTCACCTACGAGCATGCTGGCGCAACCCGCACGATCCCGGTGCGTATCGGACATCAGGAGTCGCATGGCCGGGACACCGGCCTGCTCGGCATCGGCGCTGGCAAGGTGGAATACCACCACGTTGCGCTGCCCGCGGCGCTGTGGGGGGGCGTGACCCAGACATGGGGCATCACATCGCAAACCGTCGTCGGCGTCGCGCAGATGATCGCCGGCGAGCGCGGCACAGGAGACCTCGGCGGTCCGTTGCGGATTGCTCAGCTCTCCGGCCAGGTGGCCGAACTCGGCCTCGCGAGCCTGATCTCGTTCATCGCGATCCTTTCGGTGAACCTTGGTCTGATCAACCTGTTCCCGATCCCCGTGTTGGATGGTGGCCACCTGTTGTTCTATCTCGCCGAGGCACTGCGCGGACGACCGTTGCCCGCCCGCGCCCAAGAGTACGGTTTTCGTGCCGGTATCGCGCTGCTGGCCGGATTGTTCGTGTTCGCCACCTGGAACGACCTCTCACACTTCGGCCTGTTCCACTGGGTCGCCCGCCTGATTGGCTGATTGCCGCGCTCGCTGCGCTGGGAAGCCGTGTGGTGAAGGTCCGTCAGCTCGGAGCCTTGCTCCGCGACACGCCGTGGCGTGCGGTTCCGAGGACCGTGCGCGGACGCGCCATATATCCGTGGCGTCGCGGCGGGATCGGCAGCCGGCGCGGCAGCGGTGCGTAACAGCTGGAGACCAAGGCCAGCGACGTCGGGAGCGTCGCGGAATCCCGAGCCTGGTCGTGCCGGATCGAGGTCAAATGGCGCCGGCGTCTGGCAAATGCTGCTGCGGCCGTCACGCCGGTGCAACCGACGCCGCAGCGCGCGCCGCCGATCTGATCTCGATCGATCACTCGCGCTGGGGCCGAGCGCGTGATCGCCGAGGTGTGCCGCCCGGAGTGGCCCGATTCGCCGCGCGGCGTCAGGCGTGGCCGCGCAGCAGGGCCTGCTTGACGGGGAGCGACGCTGGCCGCGGACCCAGGAACGTCGCGAGCATCGCCTGCGCAAAACCGGGCAACCGGATCATCCCCAGCGGGTGTTCGTCTGCGTCTACCCGGGCGCCGCCCGGCGTGAACAGAATGGTGTAGACATCGCCCGCATGCATCGCGGGAACGGCGGCAAGGAAGCGCGAGATGGCATCGGGATCGAGATGGCACGGCGCCACGCAGTTGTCGTCGAAGCCTTCGCGCCATGCGGTGCGCGCATCCCCGGCACTGACATCATGCTGGAACTTGATCGTCAGCAGCTTGACCTCGGAAGAATCCAGAATGGCATTCGCATCGGTACTCGGATGCTGCACGTACAGCCCGGCGACGTAGATTGGCACGCGGAGAAAGGAATAGAGGCGCTGCCCGATACCGTTCAGCACCAAGGTCTTGCCCTCGATATGCACGGCGTCCGGCAGATGGATGCCATCAAGTTCTGCGGCAATGGCAGTGGTGGAAAACGGCACGAGAAGCGCAAGAATCGTCAACACATGGCACGACCAACGACGCACAAAGACCTCTCTTGACTTGCACGGTAATGGGATCATCGCGCCGTGATAGGGCCACACTTGCTCGTTGCCAATACTGATCCCCACTAATCCACAATTTTTGCGCGTCGGGTAACGCCAACCGCACCGTTCAGGTCTGTGCAGATAAGTTTTGTAGGTACTTGCCGCCGCGCGGTTCCAGCGACGAGGCCGGCCTCTGCTACAGTCAAGACCACGGCGCGTGGCAGGTCGTAATGGTGCGGCTCTCGATACGGTGGGAGCGTGATCGGCGGCAGGTCGTCAAGCATGCGCTGGCGACGCTGTGGGCTATGCCGACCCCCACGCCTCGCAGGGTGCGAGATCGGGGAGCACGCTGAGCAAGCGCACCGCGAGCGTCGACTTGCCGGCGTGGGACCCGCGACGAGCAGGCAGGTATGTCAGCGGCATTCTGCACCTGTAGTTCGACCGGCCCGGCGTCGATGCCGGAGGGCCTCAATGTATAAACGCACGCCAGGGAGTGTGGCAGCGTGTGGCGTACCGAGGGTGCACGCCGTCGGAGCCAGCTCGAATGTTGCGCTCGGGTGTCGGCAGAGGAGATGAAGATTCCGCAATAGCGCAATCGGGCCGGCACGTCCCGTCCGCTCCGCCGAACGGGTGCGGTGGCCTACCTTCTGCGCGGCGAGGCTTCGGCCGCCAGCGGTGAGGTAATATCCGCGAACGACATGCGCAGCGACGTCCGCACGTCCAGCACCGTCGGCACGTGAGCTTCGACTGCCTCGTGCAGCGCCGGCCCCAGTGCCGCTGGATCGCTGATGCGCTCGCCGCGGCAACCCATCGCACGGGCGATTGCCGCGTGGTCGAAATCCTTGAACTCCGCTGCGAACGGGCCGCCGCCATGCAGCACCCAGCCCAGCGCGTTGTTGTTGAAGACTACAACCGTGATGGGAATGTCTTGTTCCAGCGCGCTCATCAATCCGTTCATCGTCATCGCGAAGCCGCCGTCGCCGCACACAGCGACGATCGGCCGGTCCGGATGCACCAGCTTCGCTCCAAGCGCCGCCGGAATGGCAAATCCCATCGGACCCGAGCCGGCCGCCTGCAGGAAACCGCCCGCTCGCTTCGTCTGGTACCAGTGCGTCATCATGATGCGGTTTTCGCCCGCGTCACAGGTGACGATAGCGTTGTCCGGCAGATTGCGCATCAGTTCACCGATCACCCGTTGCGGCAGGATCGGTTGCTCGTCGGCATGATATTCGGGTGCGTCAAAATAGCCGTGCTGCTTGCGCCAGGCGGCAACGCGATGTTCCGCCTCAGCGCGGCGACCTGCGCCGCGTGTCCCCACCCCGTCGATCAACTGCCGCAGCACAATCGCAGCGTCGCCCAATAGCACATGCTCTGCCGGGAAGGTCCACGACGCGTTGCGCGGCTCGATGTCGATTTGGATAAAGGTCTGCCGTGTCGGATCGAGCAGCTTGCGGTTTTCCCAAGCGGTGTCGGACGGGCCGAGCTTGGTGCCGACTGCCAGCACCAGATCGGCTTCGGCGACCGTCTCGTTTGCTGCACCGGTGCCAAACGTGCCGAACACACCCAGCGCCAAAGGATGCACCTCCGCGAAGCAGCCTTTGCCCGCGGCGGTGGTGCCGACTGGCAGACCCGCTGTTTCTGCCAATACGCGCAATTCGTCGTATGCCTGGGCGATGCGGACGCCGTTCCCGGCAACGATCACCGGCTTGCGCGCCGCCAGCAGCGCATTCACCGCGGCAACAACGTGCGCAGCATCAGCCGGTGGCGGCAGCGGCGGCAAATAGTGCCGCGTCGGATACAGCGTCGGCACGGAATCCGGTCCTATCGTACCCGACAGTGAATCCTGGCTGAACAGGACGACAACCGGTCCGGCCTGTCCGGACACGGCATGCTTGATCGCAAGCTGCGTTGCCTGCACGGCGCTGCCCGGGTCGGTCGCCTGCATCACCTGCTTGGTCACGCCGGAGAACGCTCGTCGCGCATCCCAGCTTCCATAATCGCCGGTCGCCTGCTGATACGGTGCGTGAAGCTGCAACCGCGATGCGTCTGAGAAGTCCGTCAGCAGCACCATCGGTGAGCTGGAGAGCAACGCCTCGATCGTGCCGATCATGCCATTGCCCAACACCCATGGCCCCTGCCCGATCAGTACACCAGGCCGGCGCGTCAACCGGCCGTAAACCTCGGCCATTACGCCAGCGAGCGATTCCTCGCGCACCATCACCATGCGCAGCGAGTTCTGGATCTTGCGCAATCCGCCGACGATGCGGCCGGTGTGGCCACCTGAAATGCCGAACACGTATTCGATACCCGCTTCGGCGAGCACGCGGCCGACCAGATCGGCAACCGGCGTTTCTTCGATCAGCATGCGTTCGACGGGCATGGCGGTTCCTCCGGTTCATATCGTTGCGGGGCCGATAGGCGGAAACAATCTCCGGTGGGAGATTGCTTCGTCGCCCCGCTCCTCGCAATGACAGCGCCGGGCGTCGCTGCTCGCAATGACCGCGGGATCGTGCCACCGTGCCGAGTCGATGACCGACGCCGTAACAGACCGCGCCGCCACACCGGACGAAGTTCAACCCACCCAGCACGCCAGCAACTGGCGGCGCACGTTGTGGGCCATGGTCGGCATCCAGTTCACCATGACCATGTCATTCAGCTTCCTGACGCCCATCATGCCGTTGTTCCTGCCGGTGCTTGGCGTGCAGGACGAGGCGGCGATCGA
>JASHVB010000527.1 GCA_030039695.1 Acetobacteraceae bacterium | reverse complement strand
CGCGAACAGCCGGTGCTCGATCTCGTCAGGAACGAAGCAGGTATACGAAATCATGCTGTTGCGATCCGCAAAGACGCGCGTGTCCCAGTGGATCTGCTCGCTCAGTTTCTCTACGTTCTGCGGATCCGGCTTTGCCGCATCCTGCGCGTTGTGTAGAGCCGTGATCTCGGCGCGGATGTCCGCCGCGTAGCTCTTCTGCCGTACGCCGAAGCGGTCGAGCCCCTGGATCACCGCCAACCGCTCCTGGTCCAGCAGCGAAAACAGGCCGCCGACCAAGGCCAGCAGCGCGGGATTCTTGTCGTCACCAGCCGCCTTAGCGAAGGCCGTTATCTCCGCCTGTGCCTGGTTGATCGGCACGCGGCGCTGCGCAAGCTGCCGGGCAAGCGTCGCGGCCTTGGGGTTCTGTTGCCATTCATCGAGGTATTTCCCGAGCGGCGGTCCGCCCCACATCGTTGCCAGCGACATGTGGTCGATCTTGATCTGCTGACAGGGCCAGTTGGCATCGAGCGGGGCCGCGTTACCCGGCGGAGGGCCGGCTGCCGCCAGCGACGCGACCAGCCCAGCACCGGCCGCCGCGCGCGAAACCCAACCCATTTCGCGGATCATGCCGCCGCCCCCGGCCGCCGCGCCATCACGCCGCGTGCGGGGTCGTAGGCCAGGATCGCTGCCGCGGTGAACACGATCGTGCAGGCGACGACCACGGCCAGGGAAACCGGCTCAAGCGTCGCATAGAGGCAGAAGCGATCCAGCTCCACGGCGTAGGTGAACGGATTGAGCAAGCAGACGTCGTAGAGCAGCGGACTGGATTGCTGCACCTGCCACAGCGGATACAGCGCCGAGGATGCAAAAAACATCGGGAAAATGACGAAGTTCATCACGCCCGCGAAGTTCTCGAGCTGGCGCACCATCGACGAGAGCACCATGCCAAACGCGCCCAGCATGAACCCGCCGAGCAGCAGTGCCGGCAGCACGCCGATCCAGCCGATATTGGGAATGTCGACACCCCACAGCCATGCCAGGAACAAGAACGCGTAGCACTGTAAGATGGAAATCACCGTACTTGCGGTTAGCCGCGACACCAGCAGGAACCAGCGCGGGAACGGACTGACCAGCAGCACACGCATGCTGCCCATCTCCCGGTCGTACACCATGGAGAGCGACGACTGCATGCCGTAAAAGAATTGCACCATCGCCAGCAGGCCCGGCACGACGTAGGTGCTGTAGAGAATATAGGTGTGATAGGGTGGCATGATCGACACGCCCAGAACCTCGCGCCATCCGGCGGCAAAGATCACCAGCCAGACCAGCGGACGGACCAGCGCGGAGATCAGCCGGCCGCGCTGATGCATGAAGCGCAGCGCCTCGCGCCACATCACGCCGCGCAAGCAGATCAGGTAGCCGCCCGGCGTCAGTCGGCGTGCGATGCCGAAGCCACCCTCGGTGGCGGCCATACTCATACGCCATCCTCCTCAACGCGTGGTGCCGGCTGCACACCGGTCAGCGCACGGAACGCCGAACGCAAGTCCGCCGCGTTGCTCGCCGCGACGATCTGCGACATTTCCCCGGCGGCCATCACCTGGCCCTGATGCAGCACGACGACGTGATCGCCCGCCTCGATCTCGTCCAGCAGGTGCGTCGCCCACAGCACGGCAACCCCGCGATTCCGCGACAAGCCGCGCACATGCTCCACAATCGCCGCCTTTGAGGCGACATCCAGGCCCACGGTCGGTTCGTCCAGCACCAGCACGCTCGGCTCATGCATGAGCGCGCGGGCGATCTCGATGCGGCGCATCTGGCCACCGGACAGACGGCGCGCCTTGTCCCGCGCTCGATCGGCCAGGCCGACTTCGTCAAGGACGGCATTGGCGCGTGCGTGCGCGCGGCGGTGGCGCATGCCGTGCAGCGCCCCGTGATACAGCAGGTTCTCGCGCACGCTGATATCCAGATCGAGCGTGCGCGCCTGAAAGACGACGCCAAGCTCGGCCAGCGCCGCGCTCGGCTGGCGTGAAACGTCGAAGCCTTGCACTTTGATGCGGCCGTGGCGGGTGTCGAACAACCGCGTGATCAACGAGAACAGCGTGGTCTTGCCGGCGCCGTTCAGACCGAGCAGGGCGGCAAAGCCACCGCGCGACACGCTGAGGCTGACGTCGCTCAGGGCGCGGCGCTCGCCGTAGGAGTGGCTGACTGCCTCGACCCGGAGCGCGTCGGCGAGGCTCGCCCGCGGTGTCAGTGCGGTGATACCAGGATCATCCATGGCTGCTGGCCAACCGGGATGGTGTTGATCACGCGCAGATCGGCGACGTCGATCACCGATACGTCGTTCGACAGGCCGTTGGCGGTGAGCAGGTATTTGCCGTCGGGCGTGAACGCCATATGCCAGGGGCGCTGGCCAACCAGCAGATACTTCTTCACCGTCGCGTTGTACACCGACTTGCCAGTGGCAACGTAGGACAACACCTTGCGCTGCGGCACACTGACCACGGCGATGCGATTCGCTGGTCCCAGCGCGACGAAGGCGTATTGGTCATCGGCGGTGACGCTGATGCCGACCGGTTGGATGAAGGTGCTGCGCAGGCCGGGAATGTCGAACTGGATGGTGTCCAGAACCTTGAATGTCGTGGTGTCGATCACCGTCACCGCGCCGCCGAGCTCGGAGGAGACCCACACCTCGCGCCCATGATCAGTGAAGGCCGCCCAGCGCGGGCGCGGCGGCACCAGGACGTTGGCCAGGTTCTTTCCCGTGGCATAGGCAAAGAACTGCGCCATGTTGGTGGTCTCGGTGGTGTTGACGATGAGCTGTCCGTCCGGGCTTACCGCCATGCCCTCCGGTTCCACGCCGGTGGGCATCTGCACCAGCATCTTTCGCGTGTCGATGTTCCAGACGGTGATCAGCGCGTTGTTCTCGTTGGCGACGTAGAGCGGGTTGTTCCCCGGCTGGCGCAGCGCCGCATATTCCGGATCGGGCGTGTCGATCGCGCCCAACACCTGCCAGCTCGTGGTGTCCAGGATGTCGATACGGTTGGAATCACCGAGGCACACCAGCAGGCGCTTGCCATCGCTGCTCAGCGCCATGCCACGGGGGCGTTGGCCGGTGGGGACGGTCTTCACCACTGTCATCGTCGCCAGGTCGATGACGCTGATCGTGTTGTCTTTCTCGTTGGACGAATATGCGAGAAAGGCGTCGGCTGGCGATGCGATCAGCAGGATCAGCAGGAACAAGAGAAGAGCGCGCATGACCTAGGTCTTCCCGGCCGCCGGGAATTTGCACGTGGACTCGGGGCGATCGGTGCCGAGCGTGTCCAGCACGGTGTACTGATGCAGAAATCCGGGCTGCGGCGACATCGACACCACGGTGCGGCCGGAGTCCGACAGCAGAATCGCCTGACGCACCTGGCCGTTCCAGCTTCTGATGGACAGGCTGAGCCCGCGATACGCGCCAAGCTGGAATTGATCGCCTCGCATATA
>JASHVB010000526.1 GCA_030039695.1 Acetobacteraceae bacterium | reverse complement strand
TGCGTCACTGGCACGGCCGTCGCCGGTGTCAGCGTGCCAAACTACTGGCTCGGCATCGTCCTGGTGATCTTGTTTTCCGTGCAATATATGTGGCTCCCGGCGACCGGCATGGGTCCCGACGGCGTTTCCCAGCTCCACCTGCTGCAATGGACGGACCTGCAGTATTTCGTGCTGCCGGTGATCACCCTGGCGATGATTCCGATCGGCATCATCGCCCGCAGCACCCGTGCCGCGGTCGCCGAGATCCGCAACCTCGACTTCGTGCAGGCCCTCCGCGCCAAAGGCCTGTCCGAATGGGCGGTGATCCGCCACGTGCTGAAAAACGCCCTGCCGCCTGCCATGGCGGTGATGGGGTTGCAATTCGGTTATCTGCTTGGCGGCTCGATCCTGGTGGAGACCGTGTTCTCCTGGCCCGGTAGTGGCTATCTGCTCTCCAAGGCGATTATCAATCGCGACGTGCCGGTGCTGCAGGGCACCATCCTGGCGCTGTCGATGATCTTCGTCGCCACCAACCTGCTCGTCGACCTGCTGCAGTCGCTGGTCGATCCCAGGCTGCGTCGCGGATGACCGCCGTCTCCTCGCCACGCGCAATGCCGCTGCCGGCCGAGCCGTCGGAGGCAGCGGCGCTGCCCGCCACCGTGGTGCGCAGCTACTGGCAGACGGTCGGCTATCGCCTGCGCCACGACCCCGCCACGCTCATTTTCGCCACCATCGTGCTGGCGATCGTGCTGGCCGCCATCTTCGCCCCGTGGATCGCGCCCTATGATCCGTTCAAGGAAAGCATCATCGGCCGGCTGAAGCCGTTTGGCTGGCGCGGCCACCTCCTCGGCACCGACGAGCTGGGCCGCGACATGCTGTCACGCTTGCTCTACGGCGGCCGCGTCGCGCTGCTGATGGGTGTGGTGCCGGTGCTGATCGCCTCCGCAGCCGGCGGCACGCTCGGCGTGGTCGGCGGCTTCGCCGGGGGCTGGGTCAACACCGCCACCATGCGCACCATGGACGTGTTCTACGCCTTCCCCTCGGTCCTGCTCGCGGTTGCCATCGCCGGCGCCATGGGCGGCGGCATCGCCAATGGCATGATCGCATTGACGCTGGTGTTTATCCCGCCGATCTGCCGCGTCGCCGAGACCGCCACCACCCAGGTGCGCTCGCTCGACTTCATCGAGGCCGCGCGCGCCAGCGGCGCCCGCCCGATGACCATCATCCGCCACCACGTGCTGGGCAATGTGTTGGGGCCGGTGTTCATCTACGCCTCGAGCCTGGTCAGCGTCAGCATGCTGCTGGCTTCCGGCTTGTCTTTCCTCGGCCTCGGCGTGCGCCCGCCGGTACCCGATTGGGGGCTGATGCTGAGCACGCTGCGCCAGTCGATCTGGGTCGTGCCGTGGGTCTGCGCGCTGCCAGGGGTCGCGATCTTCATCACCTCATTCTGCTTCAATCTGGTCAGCGACGGGCTGCGCGCGGCCATGGACGTACGGATGTGAGCGCCGGCCTCGAGTCCCTGGCATCGCCCGCCGACCCGCGCGACCGCGGCGGGCCGCAGCAGCCGCTGCTGATCGCCACCGATCTGCGCAAGCATTTCCCGGTCAAGGGCGCCAAGGGCAAAGTGGTGCGCGCCGTCGACGGCGTCTCCTTCTCGGTGCGCAAGGGCGAAACTCTGGGCATCGTGGGCGAGTCCGGCTGCGGCAAGTCGACACTGGCTCGGCTGCTGCTGCACCTGGTCGTGCCCGACGCTGGCGAACTGGTATTCGACGGCGACGCGGTCGGCTCTCCGGACGGCATCACCGTCAGCGCGCTGCGCCGCCAGGCGCAGATGGTGTTCCAGGACTCCTACTCATCACTCAATCCGCGCATGCCGGTGCGCGATTCGGTGGCGTTCGGCCCCTTCGTGCAGGGGGCCAAAAAGGCCGAAGCCCGCGACATCGCCCGCCGCACGCTCGGTCAGGTCGGCCTCGACGCCGATCTGTTCGGCCCCCGCTATCCGCACGAGCTGTCGGGCGGCCAAAAGCAGCGCGTCAACATCGCCCGCGCACTGGCCACCGGCCCGCGCATGGTGGTGCTCGACGAGCCGGTCTCCGCCCTCGACAAGTCCGTGGAGGCGCAGGTGCTGAACCTGTTGCTCGACCTCAAGCGCCGTTTCGGTCTGACCTATCTGTTCATCAGCCACGACCTGAGCGTGGTGCGCTACATCGCCGACCGCGTGCTGGTGATGTATCTTGGCCGGGTCGTCGAACTCGGCCCCGCGGAATCCCTGTTCCGCCGCCCGCTGCATCCCTACACGCGGGCCTTGCTCGCCTCCCGCCCGTCGATGGACCCGGCGCGACGCATCGAGGAGCCGCCGATCGCCGGCGATCCGCCCAACCCGATCGATCCGCCCTGCGGTTGCCGCTTCCACACCCGCTGCCCCTTTGCCGAAGCCGTATGCTTTGCCCGCGACCCGCTGCTGCCCGCCGCGACCGGCACAGATGCCCACGCCGCCGCCTGCCACATGCAGGACCGCGCCTCAGGCCACAGCCTGGCCGGTCATCCGAAGGCTGCCTGAGATGGCCCTCGGCATCGCCGCCCCGCTCGCCGAAGTCGAGGACCTGGCGGTCCACTTCGTCACGCGCGACAGCACGGTCTACGCGGTGAACGGCGTCAGCTTCGCCGTGCAGCCTGGCGAGGTGCTGTGCATTCTGGGCGAATCGGGCTCCGGCAAGAGCGTCACCCTGCGCGCGCTCATGCGTCTGCTGCCGCATCACGCCCGCATCAGCGGCACGGTGCGCGTCACCGGTCAGGATGTGCTGGCGATGGGCGGGCGTACGCTGCGCGACCTACGCGGCGGCCTGGTCTCCATGGTGTTCCAGGAGCCGATGACGACGCTCGATCCGGTCTACACGATTGGCCAACAGATTGGCGAGACGGTGCGCCAGCACACCGGCTGCGACCGCCGTTCCGCCCGAGCCAAGGCGCTCGAGCTCCTGGAGCTGGTGCACGTGCCCTCGGCAGCGGCGCGACTGGACGCCTATCCGCATGAGCTTTCGGGCGGGCTGCGCCAACGGGCCATGATCGCCATGGCGCTGTCGTGCGGTCCGCGCCTGCTGCTGGCCGACGAGCCCACCACGGCGCTCGACGCGACGGTGCAGATCCAGGTGCTGATCCTGTTGCGCAAGCTGCAGCGCGAACTGGGCATGGGCATGATTTTCGTCACGCATGATCTCGGCGTGGCGGCGGAAATCGGCGACCGCATCGCGGTGATGTATGCCGGCCGTGTATTGGAGAGTGGCCCTGTCGCCGAGGTGTTGGCCGCTCCGGCGCATCCCTATACTGCCGGTTTGCTCGCCTCCACCGTGTCCGAGCAGCCACGGGGCGAGCCGGTCACTGCGATTCCCGGCAGTCCGCCCGATCTGCGTCGCCTTCCGGTGGGCTGTGGGTTCGCCCCGCGCTGCTTGCAGCGTCGTGCTGCCTGCCTGTCGGACGATCCCGCACCACGCTCCCACGCGCCCGGCCGCATGGTCCGCTGCGTACTCGTGGCGGACGCGGACGCGATGCCGACATATGGTCCTGTAGAGCAGGAGCATTCACGGTAATGCACCGTCAGCTAAACCAGACGGCTTTTTCTCGCCTCAGGTGCGGAGACG
>JASHVB010000525.1 GCA_030039695.1 Acetobacteraceae bacterium | reverse complement strand
GGACCATGTGACTGTATCGACCACTCTATGCAGGTGATCGTCAACGTCGCGGCGCTCATTGAAGTCGCTCAAAGCGAGTTCGAACGCGACCGTGATACCGCTCATGCCTCCATCATCCAGGCGGCCACGATGCTCAATTCAGAATTGCAACGGCACGCCGTCGCTTCGAAGGCCAATAGTGGTCCTGGCGAACTCGCGGGCTGGCAGGCGCAGCGCGTGCGCGCCTACATCGAGAGCCATCTGGACGAGACCATCCGGGTCATCGACTTGAGCAGCATTGCAAGGCGAAGCATAGGTCACTTCTTCCGAGCTTTTAAACGGACGTTCGGCCAACCACCATATACCTATGTGATGGCATGCCGCATAGACCGCGCCAAGGCCCTCTTGCTCGACGACGAACGGCCGCTGAGCGGCATTGCTCTTGTATGCGGGTTCGCTGATCAGGCGCACTTCTCGAGGGTGTTCCACAAGCACACGCGCGAGACGCCGGGGGCTTGGCGGCGCCGGCGTGCATCTCCGGCCGTGCAATATGGACCAGCGTCTGTCGCGATCGGGATAGATAGCGCCCAGCTACGTGGGCCAGGCTTACGTACGACCCAAGCTAACCGCATTATCGACCACACTGGCGGATTCGTCGATCGAGCCAATGTCGAATCTTGGCGATAGAGACCTTGCCATGGACCTCAAGAGTACCGCCGTTATCGCAGCTTGTCGTCGCTTGCGTTGCTCGCGGGTAGCAACATGTTTGCTGAGAACAAAGCGGTGACACAGTGTCGCCGCAGAATTGCAGGTTAAGCCAATTGGCTAGATGTTCCCGTGCGCGGCAGCCGAGCTGAGCCATGTCGGGGCTGCCGGCCGAGGCAGGGCCGATACTGCTATTGTCGTCCGCGACAGTGCTGCTCCTTGCTACTGGCATCGATGCGCGCAAGGATCGCCATCGCCCGCTATGGCTGCGTCTGTGCGTTCGTGCCACAGCATTCGGAGGGTTGACCTGGCTAATGCAACGCGCCCTCGGGTCGCCTATCCAACCGCACACTGACGCAGGCCTGCCCGGAGAGCGTCTATGGGCGCAATTGCTCGCCATGGGGTGGTGGATGCTGGGCGCGCGGCTGACAGTCGGCGTCGTCCGGCTGCTCGTGATACTGGAAAATCGGCCACGCGAGACGCAAATCGTGTCGGACCTGCTAGCTGGCGCGATCTACGTCACGACCGGGCTCGCAATCGTCAATTTCGTGCTTAACGTGCCGATCGGCGGCTTGTTGGCAACGTCAGGCGCAGTAGCCATCATTCTCGGTCTCGCGCTTCAAAGCACCTTGTCGGATGTGTTTTCCGGCATTGCGGTCGGTCTAGGACACGCCTACAAGCCGGGCGACCTACTCTGGGTAGAAGGTGGCATCGAGGGTCACGTGCTGCAGATCAGCTGGCGCTCGACCCGTATTGCCACGTTGGAAAACAGCGTCGCCATCGTACCCAACAGTGTTATTGCCAAGTCGCGCCTTGAGAATCGTAGCGAACCGACACCGACACGCAGCGTGACCCTCACGGTTCACGCAGATGCCACCGCTGACGCTCGAAGCTGCATTGCAGCACTCGAAGCCGCGGCGCTGGCATGCCGTCTCCCCCTGCCCGATCCAGCTCCGACCGTAAATTGCGTTGCACTACAAGGCGACGGCAGCGCGTACGAGATTGGTTTCGTGGTCCCGACCTCTCATGAAATTCCATCAGCCCGTACCGAGATGCTTGTGCAGGTTCAGCGGCACCTGCGGCACGCTGGCATCGCGCTCGGCATCGGAGGTGTTGCGCCGCAGCCGAGTGCCACGAAGCCCAGCCTGACCGAGTTGATAGCCAGCTCAGACCTTTTCGGCGCCCTCTCGCCCGAAGAACAACACTTGTTCATAGAACATTTCGTGGCAACGAGCAGAACTTCAGGCGAGACGCTGTTCCAAGAGGGAGAGACAATTGGCGCACTCTTTCTGCTTGCAGCCGGAACCGTGGAGGTTTGGCGGTTGCGCGGCGCGGGCAGGCAAGTGCTATTTCGCGCGAGTCCTGGCGACAGTATCGGGATGATCGGCTTGATCACCGGTACCGCTTCTTTGGCCACCGCTACAGCGCTGACGCCGATTTCTGCCTACAGACTCGACAAGAATGCCTTCTCAGTTTCTATACGTACGCAGCCCGCGCTGGAGAAAAGCCTTGAAGCTCAGGCGAGACGAGGGCTGGACTGGTTACGCTGTGAAGCACAGTTGCACGAACACGAGCAGTTACCGAAGCCAGATATGTTGGTCACCCGCTTGCACCAGTTTCTTCGCCGCCTCAATGGTTGACTTCTTTTTGAACTGACGTTCGGGGGAGTGACAGAAACCCGCCGGTTCATATACCAGTCGCAGGCAACGCTCGTGGAATGTACTGATGGAAATTCCCTCCAACCGCACTCCTGGCCTAACGGGTCACTCAAATTCGATGGGCCGAAAGCACAAGGAAGTTCATGCCAATGCGGCAGCGGAGTTAAGGGCGGTGTTAAGCGGACAGCTCCTCACCCAGCACGACGCGGGATACGACGCAGCGCGGCGCGTCTGGAATGGGGCGGTCGACCATTATCCCGCGCTAATCGTACGGTGCGGTTCGGTCGCGGACGTGCAGGCTACGCTCCGAACAGCCCGCGAGCACAGCCTATCGGTGTCAGTTAGGAGTGGCGGCTATGACTGGGCAGGCCGATCAATGCCCGACAATGGCATCGTTATAGATCTTTCAGCGATGCGCCACGTCGCGGTTGATCCTCAAGCTCGAACTGCAACGGTCCAAGGGGGATCAACAGCCGACGACATACTTGCGGCAGTGGAGTCGCACGGGCTCGCGGCCGTGGCAGGCACGATCGGGGCCATCGGCATGGCAGGCTTCACGCTTGCCGGCGGCTATGGCCCTCTAAGCCCGCACTACGGCCTGGGGTTGGACAATCTGCTAGCCGCTGACGTCGTACTTGCCGATGGGACATGCCTCACGGCCGACCATACGCAAAATCCCGAACTGTTCTGGGCCCTTCGGGGCGGCGGCGGCAATTTTGGCGTGGTGACCTCTATGACCATCCGTCTTCACCCTGTCGGACAAGTCCTGGCTGGAAAGATCTTGTTCCCCTGGTCGAACGTCCCAGAGGTGCTACATGCGGTGGGCGAGATCCTCATGTCGCCGGACGACGCGCTTGCTATCACGGTAGCGTTCGTCTGTGGCGCCGATGGATCTCCGGCCGTAGTTGCGGCGCCCTGTTGGAGCGGCGATATCGCGCATGGCATGTCGGTAATGGCAAAGCTTGCGTCTCTCGGATCGCCGCTTCTATCCAGCATCGCCCCGACCTCATGTCGTGCACTATTTAGTCTGTTCGAGCCCAGCGCTCCGCCTGGCCGGCGCTACGCGCAGCAAACACGCTGGCTACCCGGTCTGACGCACGCCGCTGCTATAACTCTGGCCGGCATCGGGGACGGCACAGCCTTACCGAGAACCTCTCCCCTGTCGGTCGTGGCGGTGCAGTCGTTTCACGGCGCACCATCGCGCGTGCGAGCCCAGGCGACGGCATTCGGCTTGCGGACTAAGCATCTCCTGGTGTCAATCGTCGCCGCGTGGGAGGGTGGTGTCGATGGTCCGGGACAGGAGGTCGATGCCCAACACCGGCGTTGGGCGCACGACGTCTCTCAGGCACTCGCGCCCTATGCACTGCCCGGCGGGTATCCCAATCTGCTCGGGCCACACGAACATGCCCAGATCGCGGCAGCCTATGGTGGCAATGCAGTACGCCTCCGCAATGCGAAACGTCGCTTCGATCCTGAAGGGCGGTTCATGGCGACGCCGCTTCCGTGAACGGCCTTGCGCGGTGTGTGTGAGTGTCTGACGCGGAATCTAGCGCAAGCATGGTGTCTCGTCCGGTACTCGTGCCCCCTCGGGATTGAACGAAGCCACTGCGTTCCCGCAGCAGCAAAAGCCCGGTATCGGCCAGTTCCAGGGACGACGTGTCCGGGTCCGTTGCACCGCATCCGGGCGCCTACACAAGCCACGGGCGAACATGAGACCAGCACAGTCTCCTTGCGGTGAGCGGCGCGCCGCTCTTCGGCTCACATCTGACAATGGTTGAAGGGTGGAGACGCGTTACTTGGCGTGCCCATATAACGTTGCGACGCTTTCGTGAAGCCTGCGGGCCAGCGGCGACGCCTCGTACTTGCCAGTGACGACTTCGATGTAGACGCCAGTCTCGGCGGCCGAGGCTGCGGCGAGCGCGCTATCCAACGCTTCACACGTCGTGACGCGAGCGCTAAGCCAGCCGTCGCAGCCCAGCACGTGCGGCAGGTCCGCGTAGCGCCACTGCGCGACTTCGTTGTAAGCAATCTCGGGATCACGGCAGAGCAGACGCTCGATCAGATAGCCATTGTTGTTGAGCACGAACACGACCGGCTTCAGGCCCAGACGGGCGAACTGCCCGAGGTCCTGGACCGTCATCTGGTGGGAACCTTCACCGGTGAACAGCACGATGCGCCGCCCTGGAGCTGCCACCGCTGCTCCGAGCGCGGCCGGCGTAGCCCAGCCGATGGAGCCCCACAGTGTCTGATTGTAGAAACTCACGTTTGAGGGCAGGTGTGCGAAGCCAAGCCCCATCGAGACTGTCCCGGTTTCCGCGATCACGATGTCGCCCGGCCGCAGGAACGCCTCCCAGCGCGGATACAAAGCGGCCGCGGTGATCGGTGCATCGCCTCTGCCCTCGATCGGGCCAAGTGAGTGCGGACGGGGATGCGGCACTGGTGCGCGCGGCGTAAGTCGCCGAATCAAGGCCGCGAGCACGTCGGCCATCTCCAGGTGCGGGAAGTTCCGGTTGCCCACACGTGTTTCGTGTAGATGAATAGCGACGGCTTTGCCCCAGTCCACTTTGGCGGTGAAGGCGCCAGTGTTGAAGTCGGTAATCCGCTCCCCGACGGCGATGACCAAATCGCAGCCCTCGACATAGTCGCGTACGTCGGGGTTCATCAGCGCGCCATCGTACATGCCGACATAGGCTGGCTGCTGCTCATCAAGCAGTGACTTGCCCATGAACATCGTGGCGACCGGCAGGCCGGAGGCATCGACCACTTTCTGCATCGTCTCCCGCAGCCCGGCGCGTGCGACCAGGACACCCGGCAGCAGGCATGCCGTGCGCGCCGCGGTCAACGCTTCAAGGATCGCCTCGACCGCCGCTTCCAGCGTACTCGGATCGCTACCGGGCTCGGGGATGGGCGCAGCCTCGCTTACCACCGGGCGGTTCGCCAGATCAGCGGGAAAGGCCATGTAAACAGGACGGCGGTTATACAGCGCCTCGGCGATCAGACGTTCGGTCTCGTGCGCGACGTTGTGGGGCGTCATCACGGCGTGGGCGCACACCACTGGCTCACTCATCCGGCGGAACAGGCCGTATTCGCCGTCGCCTAGTGTGTGGTGCATCGGAGCCCGGCTCGCCTGCAGCGCGATCCCCGGAGCCCCCACGAGGTGAAACACCGGAAGATACTCGGCACAGGCACCGGCGACACCAGCCAGTGCGCTTAGCTCGCCGACGCCATAGGTGGTACAGAGCGCACCGACGCCTCTAATCCGCGCATAACCCTCTGCTGCATAGGCGGCGTTGAGCTCGTTGCAGCAACCGATCCAGCGTATATCCGGCGAGGCGCAGATTGCGTCGGTGACCGGAAACGAAAAGTCGCCTGGGACGCCGAACACGTCGCTCACGCCGATGGCGCGCAGCCGCGTAAGCGCGTACTGGATGACAGTCAACGGCATTCTGGTCTCTCCCATCTGGAGGGGAACTGCAGAGCAGAAATGCCGTGTCGGTCAAGGCCCTGGAGCCTCCGCATCACTGGTTGGCCCGAAGCCTCCCGGCAGCAGAGGGTTAGCGAGCAGGCCGGCGACGCGAATATTCCCGACATAGAGAGTGATCCATCGAGTCTCTACCTTGCTGCGCACCAATAGAGCAACAAGGTCTCCGTCAGCCTGTGAACCTCGCGCCAGATGACTCATCACCTCAGCAGGCGTTGTCGCGGCCTGTTCGTCTACACGCTCAATGATATCGCCAGGTTCCAACCCGCTGGCCGCAGCCTGGGATCCTGGCGTCACCCGATCAACCAGAACACCGGAAACATCCGCGCCGCCGCCGAGCCCGTGCGGCGCGGCAGCCATCCGCACAACATGCAAGCCGATACCCGCTGCCTGAGCTTGCGCAACGCTTGCCGGACTGGCAAGCACGTCGCTACGCAGAGCCCTGATGTTCGGCCACGGCTCACCGCGCACCACGACATCCTGCATCCGGTCGTCGCGCCACACCAGCAAAGACAGCGGAGTGCCCAACGGCTGAGTGACGATGTAGCGCAGGATGGAAGTCGAACTATCTAGTGCCAGGCCATTCGCACCGTCGATGATGTCGCCAGGTTCGATGCCGGCGGACGCAGCCGGGCTGCCCGGCGTAACGTCGGTCACAATCGCGCCACGCGTGTCACGGTGTTCAAAGATCGTCCCAAGACGCGGCGTCAGCGTCTGCAACTTGACGCCTATCCAGTTTGGCTGATCGGCTTGCGGATATAGAACCTTGCTGATAACGAATTGCGCGAGATTGGACGGCAGGGCAAATCCGATCCCGATGGAGCCGAGCGTTTTGTTGTTGGATAACAGGGCTGTGTCGATTCCGACGACTTCCCCGGCGCAATCCAACATTGGGCCACCAGAATTGCCCGGATTGATCGTCGCGTCGGTCTGGATGTAGTCGTCGAACGGCGAACGCATGAGATCACGGCCTCTGGCGCTGACGACACCGACGCTGACGGATGTTCCCAACCCGAGGGGATTGCCGACCGCAATGACCGATTGGCCGACTCTCAATTTGTCGCTGTTTCCGAACTGAAGCGCCGGCAGCGGTTCCGGTACGTTCACTTTGAGCACCGCCAGGTCGGTCAAGGATGCCGCGGCGATCAACCGAGCGGGTACCTGCGTCTTGTTGCTGAACATTACCTTGATGACTGCGGCATCTCTAATGACGTGCTTGTTGGTAAGAATTACGCCCGCGGGATTGATGATCACGCCGGAACCAACGAATGTCTCGAAATGCGGCGTCGCCGCCGGTCCGTCGACTGGGGCAGCGGCAGAATCTTCCTCGCTGTCGGAGTTGAGAACCTTCACGACCGTGATATTGACGATCGCTGGCAGGGCCTGGGCCACCACGCTCGGTACGTCGCAAGCGCTGGGGGCGGACGCCATCGCCGTTTCGGCGCCCATCCCGAACAGCCCGACCCAGATAGCAACGGAAACCGCCGTGCAGAGCATCCGCTTTTGGCTATTACCCACGACGGATCGCATCGGCGTCGGTCGCGCCGGTGCCACCCGCAGCGACATTTGTGACCGCCCGGTGAAGGTTGTCGCCGCCCATTTCGAACAGCTTGTGGTCATCCCGATCATCGACCTGAACACCGACGACCGCGACGAGACCGTGCATTTCAAACGACCTGTCACCATCCAATGCTCCGGCACACACAACATAAGAAGGGCGAATACCCGGTCGGAAGAACCGCTCAGCCGCCCAGGACATCTTCTTGCATATGGCATGGCTTTCAGCCGAACGTCGAACGCACGCCGACGGCGCGGCCGAGCCGCTGCCCTGCGATCGACTTCGTGGCGGGGCAGCGGCGAAATCAAAGGCATGTTACCAGCTAAGCCGCCGTCGATTTGTTCGTGCCAAGGAACTCGTCGATGACTTTCGCGATTTCGACACAGTGTGTCTCCAAGGCGAAGTGACCTGTATCTAAGAAGCGTACATCTGCAAGCGGAATGTCACGTTTGAATGCCTCTGCACCAG
Source organism: Acetobacteraceae bacterium (assembly GCA_030039695.1). Next base: position 3,291 of record JASHVB010000525.1, on the reverse strand, counting down.
CCGGCAAGAAAAATGGGTCATTCTTACCCCACACCGCTAACAACCGGGGCTTGCGCGTCCGAAAGTATTGCTGGAATATCGGATACAGCTCGACGTTGCTACGGTAATCGCCAAAGAGGTCAAGCTGGACTTCGTCGGCGCCGCGCCGTGCCAAGTAGTAATTGTCGAGGTTCTGACCGTCTGGCGACACAATTGTCTGATCGGGTACGCCATGTGTGTATTGCCAGCGGGTGGTTTCTGGGGTGAGGAAGGCACGGAGCGCCCTTCGGTTTTCCTCCGAGCGGTCCTGCCAATACGCCCGGATGGGAGTCCAGCCGTCGCTAAGACCCTCCTCGTAGGCGTTGCCATTCTGCGAAATGATGGCGGTGATCCGCTCGGGGTGGCGTACGGCAACCCTGAAGCCTGTCGGCGCGCCATAGTCAAAGACATATACCGCAAACCGGTCGAAGCCGACGACCTCTGTAAAGCGATCGATCACCGATGCGATATTGTCGAACGTGTATGCAAACTTTTCCCGCGACGGCATCGCGGATTGACCGAACCCAGGAAGGTCCGGCGCGACAATATGGACCCGATCAGCGAGCATCGGAATCAGGTCGCGGAACATGTGGCTCGCGCTAGGGAAGCCATGTAAAAGCAGCAGCTTCGGCGCACCGGGCGGCCCGGCTTCGCGATAGAACACCTCCAAGCCATCGACCTCGGCCGTGTGATATCTTACGTACGCCATAAAACGCTCCTGTGTTCGTAACTTCAGTTGCCCGCCACGGTACGGACGGCATCGCGGATGATATCGACAGCCGTCGGCGGTGCGGTAACGATGGGCGCGTGGTCGACGGCATGCGGCCGTATCTTCGCCTTCATGCGCTCGGCCATGAAGCGCTGCGTCTCCGGGATAATCATATGGTCCTGTTCAGCGAGCAGAAACCAAGTTGGAACGTCCTTCCACAGCGGGCGCCCGGACGGGACTGTGATGCAGGCGAGCGAGATTGGCCTCTGCACGGCCGCGAGCACCATCCGATCTTCCGCCGATGCGTTCGGCGCGAATGCGTTGGCGAAACCGTCCTCGGGCATCCAGATCAAATCGTTGCTGTCGGGCGCAAGCTTCGGCGCCAGTGGATGGGGCGCGGCGCGATAGAACACGTCCGCGACCTTCTCGCCTTCGTCTGGCGCGAGTGCGGTCACATAAACCAGCGCCCTCACGCGCTCAGGCCGAGCAAGGGCGATGACGGCACCCGCGTAGGCGTGCCCAGCCAAGACGACCGGCCCCGGCATGCGCGCGATGCTTTGATTGACCGCTGCCACGTCGTCCGCCAGTGACGTCAATGGCAAGGCCGCGGCGGATACCTTTATGCCATCGGCCACGAGCGCCGTTATCACGCGCGCCCAACTCGATCCGTCCGCCCATGCGCCGTGGGCCAGCACCACGCTTACATGCATTGCCGCTATCCTTTTGCTTCTGACGTTGCGGTCCTGAATTACCCGGTCAGCCCAGCGTCTCCATCCAGTCGACAATGGCCTTTCCGATTTCGTCCGGGGAATCTTCCTGAACGAAATGGATCCCGTTGACCGTTCTTTCGGTCAGATTTGGCCAACCACGGACCAAATTTATGAGCCTATCGACTACGAGGATCGCACCCGGCTCAACCTTGAAAAACAGCTTGGGTATATCGCTCTTCCCCAGCCACCTCGCATAGTCGGCCGCGATCGCGGCTACATCGGCAGGCACCCCATCGATAGGGATTTCCCGGGGCCACGTCAGCGTCGGTCGTCGTCCCTCGCCGGGCACGGCGAACGGCCGGCGATACTCCGCCATCTCCTGATCAGAGAGCTTACGCAAGATGGCGTTCGGCAGGATCTGCTCGATGAAGTAGTTCTCCTGCAGGACCATTTGCTCGCCTGCCTCGGACCGCAGGGCCTCTAAGGCATGACGCATTCCCATCGCGTCCCAGTGGTCCGCGCCCTGCGGCGCCACAATAGCCTCCATGAACGCGATACCCTTCACGGCCTCACGATGGCGGTTGGCCCAGTCGAAGCCCAGGGCGGAGCCCCAGTCATGGACGACGAACGTGACCCGCTCGCGAACATTCAGGGCTTCGAGCAGGGCGTCCAAGTAGCGGCGGTGCTCGACGAAGCGATACGAGCCGGGGCCACTGGTGGCCAGCTTGTTGGAATCGCCCATACCGATCAGGTCGGGGACTATGCAGCGGCCCAATGGCTGCAGGTAAGGCAGTATGTTGCGCCAGAGGTACGACGAGGTGGGATTGCCGTGCAGCAGCACAATGGGGTCACCCTCTCCCACGTCCACAAATGCCATCTGGCGGCCGAGGACCTGCCGCCGCGACTTGGTGTATGGAAATGCCGCAGAAATCATGATCGTTCCCTCCAGTGAATACCACCTGCCCGGGGGCCGTCGCGATTCCTGGTGCTCCAGCCTAGCGGGCACGGGGACTAGACCGCAGGCCTGATTGCCGTTCCTGGTGTCAACTCTAAAAACTCCTTAAAAAGGCATGCCGCTGCGGTTCCGAGTACCACCGCTCTTGATCACCGAGCCGTGATTCGATTGAGCCACACCGCAGACTGCTCGCATGCTTGCTGAAGGTGTTCGGGTCGCTCTCACATCTGCCTGGCGGGTATCCCAATCTGCTCGGACGGGACGAACATTGCTGCAGCGGACGGTTGCAACGCAGAACGCCTCCTCTGCGATACGAAATGCCGGCCCGACCCTGAAGGTTCATTCGCGGCAACGCCACTTCGCCGCCCGGTCTCTCGCGGTATATGGAATGTCCAGTCCCTAGTTGAAGGATTCCGAGCGATCCGTCGCATGTCGTCGAGGCGGAGCGTCATCCCTGATAATGCCTTGCTATATGGGTAACCGACCATATTTCTTTGCGCATTTGAAGACCGTGCCGCGATTGCTCGCACCGTTCGCCGGACACTCGCTGGCGCCACCACCGTACTCGGGCGCCAGAACATAATAGCGCTGGATCCGGCAATTCTCTCGACCGGTTGTACGCACGTAGGTCACGTGGTGGATACTGGACTGAGACGACATGAAGCTTTGATCAGAATAGGGAAAAGGTAGCATTGCGAGAAGTCAATCGCGCTTTCGGATCTCAGGTCGATACATCGGTCGGTGTGATTCTGTGCCCCAGTTCGGCGAGCAGGCGCGCCGCGATCTTCAAGTCAGCGGTCTCGAATCCCTCGGTAAAGTGTTGATAGACGCCACCGAGCAGGTCCCTGGCGCGGTCCGCATGTCCCTGACGTGCCCATAAACGCGCGAGCTGAGTCGCG
>JASHVB010000524.1 GCA_030039695.1 Acetobacteraceae bacterium | reverse complement strand
TGCCAATCACGGCAAAGTCATCTGCGGGAAAGCAGGGCGAGTTCGCCCATCTGCCAATCACCTCGTGAGCCGGCTACCGGCAAGCAACCACGGGCCTCACGGTCGCCAAGGCGCATGGATCCCTGGCCCGCGCGTCGGAGCCGCGCGGCGCGTGGGTCGCCTGGTGCGGCGAATGTCCGGCGTCCGCCCCGCGGCGGAGGCGCTCAACGGCGGTGCGATCGATCTGACCGGAGGCAGCTCCACGTCGCAGATCATGTCACGTGCCGCCGGGGTAAAACTTCTCATGTTCGCCGACCTGCAGTCCGCCGGCAGGGAAGCCATGATGGTGCGGGCCGATTTCCCGGTGCACAGCCTGGCCGACCTGACGGGGCGCATCGTTGCCCTCAATCGGGGGGTGCCGGCGAAGATCTGCTGGTGCAGGCCCCGAACAAGGCACGTCTTCCGCTCGACCTCGCGAGCTCGGCCCGCCATCCGCCATCGGCCGCATCGATGGCGCTCGATGGCGGCCATGTGGACGCATGGCCGACCTGAGATCCGTTGCCCTCCACCGCGCCGCAACGCGGCATCGCCCGATTGTCTCTCTATGGCGCGCACGCCGGTTCGGCGAAGGCCATCGCCTTTTGCCTCAGCCCGAGCTGCTCGCAGGCGCATCGTCCGGTGCTCCCGACGGTCTCTACCGTGCAGCGCCCGGAAGATGCGTCGGCTCGCGCTCCCAAGCACCAGGCCGGTGAAATCTGGGCACTCGAGCTCGGGCGTGCCGTCGAAGTGGCAGCCCGGCTTGGCGACTTCGACTCCAACCCGATCGGCGCAGTCAGGTGGGCTGAAGCAGTGCATATCGAGCATATCCCCGACTGGTATGTCGCCACTCACGTCATTCTAACCGGATCGGATATCACGCCCTTCACGACCAACATCACCACGTAGCGCGGATCTGACCCAGCATCCGCATGGAGGTGCCCATGATTCAAGGCCAGCGCGTTTTGTGCAGCCGCCGTCGCATGATGGCGGGTGCTGCGGCGTTGGGTGTGATGCGGCCTTTCGTGTCGCGGAGCGCGGCGGCCCGCACATTGCGGTTCATTCCCCAGGCCGATCTCACCATTCTGGATCCGCTCGGCACGACCGCATACGTGACCCGCAACCATGGGCATTTGTGCTGGGACACGCTGTACGGACTGGACACTGGATTCGCGCCGTCGCCGCAGCTCGCTGCCGGGCATGTGGTGGAGGATGACGGCAAGCGCTGGACCTTCACGCTGCGCCATGGTCCGTCATTCCATGACGGAGAACGGATACGGGCGGTGGACGCGGTTGCCTCCATCCGCCGCTGGATGCCGTATGACACGTATGGCCAGGTGCTGGCGCAGCGGCTGGACGAAATTCGGCCGCTGGATGACCGGCGGTTCGAAATCCGTCTGCGCCTTCCCTTCGGCCCATTGCTCTATGGGCTTTCCAAGCCGTGGTCCTATCCGTGCTTCATCTATCCTGAACGTGTGGCTGTCGTCGATCCGACACACCCTATGACCGAGGTTGTCGGCTCGGGACCATATCGCTTCGTTGCCAGTGAACGCGTATCCGGCTCGCAGGTCGTCTATGAAAAATTCGACCGCTACATTCCAACCCCGGTCGGCGATGTCGGCCTGACCGCCGGACCCAAGCTGGCTTGGTTCGAGCGACAGGAATGGAAGATCATCACAGACACGGCGACATCGGCCGCTGCCCTGCAGGCTGCGGAGGTCGACTGGTGGGAAGCGGTGGCGCCCGATTTGCGGCCGCTTTTGGCACGTTCGAACGGCGTGGTACTGGACCAGCCAGACAGCAACGGCACTTATGCCAGCCTGCGTTTCAACGAGTTACAGCCTCCATTCGACGATTCTGCAACCCGGCGTGCGTTGCTCAAAGCCGTGCAGCAATCCGACTTTATGGCGGCGGCAGCCGGAGACGATCATCGGCTATGGCGCGATGGTGTTGGCTGCTTTCCCGTGGGCACGCCGCTGGCGTCCGATGCTGGCCTGGAGGTTTTGACCTCGCCGCGTGATCTGGCTGGCGCACGCGCCGCTTTGCGAGAAGCAGGAAAGGCCGGCGCGAAAGTGGTGGCGCTACACGCGACGGATGTACCGAACCAGGACGCACTGATGACAGTTGGCGTGGACCTGCTGCGGAAGCTGGGCTTCCAGGTCATCGATGCAACATCGGATTGGGGCACCATGTTGCAGCGCCGCGGAAAGAAGGCGCCGATCGGGCAAGGCGGTTGGAGCGTACTGATTGCCTTGTTCAGCGCCAGCGAGCTTGCCACCCCTGCCGGCAACCCACTACTGCGGGGAAACGGCAAGGATGCTTGGTACGGCTGGCCAACCGCACCGCGCCTGGATGCGCTACGGCAGGCATGGTTTGATGCGCCCGACCTGGCTGCCCAGAAACGCATCGGCGTCGCACTCCAACGGCAGTTTTTTCAAGACCTGCCGTATATCCCATTGGGTCAGTATCTTTCCGGCACCGCCTATCGTCGGGGCCTGACCGACGTCCGGCGCGGCATCGTCCTGCCGCTGAACGTCAGGCGTTCCTGATCGCGAGGCTCTATCCAAGCATTCACTCGGCTTCGAGAGGTTGGTATTGGAGCATGAACAATTCGCTGCCTGCCCTCATGCGTGCCTGCCTCATGACCTGGCTGTCCTGCTCGAGGTCAGAGGCGCCCTGGCCAAGCAGGATCGGCATTTTCGGTTTCTCCTGAGCCAGACATCCGAGCCCGTCGCGCAAAATTGTCGGTTGGATCGAGCGCTAGCTGCCAGCGAGCCAACGGACAATGAGGACAGCGACGGCGGCCACCAAGGCCAACACGAGAAGCGTTAACAAGGGACCGAAGGTCATGCCCTACCAACCCTCCGTCCCCAATCCATCACGTAGGGGACATGTGCACCCCTTTCGGACCTCGATCGTTGTGGTTGTACCAAGGCCACGGCCGACGCTGATGCGACGCAGATCGTCGCAGCGACTGCAATCCCTAAGGCTTTACGCAGGTTCTATGTTTGCTTTGTTCCGTCCGCACTCGCTTCTTCTGACCCGCCGCGACGAAGCCGCGGCATGACGTGTCTCCACCGCCGAAAGGGTTGCCAATCAGGGATCACGCCACGGACAGCTTCGCCAGATGCTCGCGGACCCGCACTTGCTCCGGCAGGACCTGCCGCGCCGACAGCCAATCCGCTGCGTGCTGCAGTTCCGTCAGAAAGGCTTCATCGTTCACCGTGTGGATCCGGTATTGGCGGTTCCAGCTGATGAACATGTCGCGGATTGCGTCGCTATATTTACCTTGTCGCTGAGCAATCTCCTCCGCCTCCCGACAATGGGCGGAGGCCCATTGCGCTTCGGCGGCAAAGGCGTTGTTTACCGCGACGACGAGTGCGCGGTTCCGCTCCGCGAATGATGTTCGCGTGAGCCACGAATTGAAATCGATCTGGAAATCCAGATCACGGCCCTCCAGGAAGATGTCATGCGCCTTGTACTGGCTGCGCGCGATGTCCACCTGCGGGCTCCACATGGCCCAGGCATCCACCTGTCCGGCGCCAAATGCAGGAGCAGCGTCGGGCGGATTGAGGTAGACCACATGCACCTTGCTGCGGTCGACGTGATATTTTTCCAAAGCGGCGACCAGCAAGAATTCCGCAAGGCCCGAGCGGTTGACCGCCACCGACTTGCC
>JASHVB010000523.1 GCA_030039695.1 Acetobacteraceae bacterium | reverse complement strand
TCAATTCTAAAAACTCCTTAAGAAGGCCTACCGCGTCGCATCCGAGGACCACCGCCTTTGATCACCGAGCCGTGATCCGATCGAGCCACATCGCAGACTGCTCGCATGCCTGCTGAGGGTGTTCGGGTAACTCTCACGTCGGGTGAGTGCGAGATTGATCTTGTCCGCCGGACGCTTCGGGTTCGCGGTTCTGCCGTGCCCATCGGCGGTCGCGCCTTCGAGATCATTGAAGTCCTGGCACTGTCAGCGGGCGAACTGGTCACCAAGGATGAGTTGATGAATCGCGTCTGGCCCGGCGCGACGGTCATGGAAGGTACACTTCACGTGCACGCGGCGGCGATCAGGAAGGCACTTGGCCCGTTCCGGACGCTGCTGAAGACCGAGTCCGGCCGCGGCTACCGTCTACTTGGCGATTGGGCGGTCAGGCGTCACGACGCGCAAATGGTGTCATCGGCCCCGCAACCGGTATCGGCATCCGCGGCGGTGCCGGCATCCAACCTGCCGGCGATGATCACGCCTATCGTCGGCCGATCCGCCGACGTCCGGCAGTTGCAGGACCTCATTTCCGCCTATCGGATCGTGTGTCTGACAGGGCCTGGCGGAATTGGAAAGACCACGCTTGCATTGGAGGTTGCGCGCCGCGTCCTCGGCCAGTTCGACGACGGCGCGTGGTTCGTCGAACTCGCATCGCTGGTGGACCCGGACGTTGTCCCCTCGGCTGTTGCTGGCGCACTCGGGCTCCGACTGGAATCCGCGACGATCTCCGCCGAGGCGGTGGCCAGGGCGACCGCCGACAAGGAACTCTTGTTGGTGATCGACAATTGCGAACACGTTATTGGCGCGGTTGCCACACTGACGGAAATCCTCGTGCGCCAGTGCCCGCATGTTACAATTCTTACTACGAGCCGAGAAATACTGAGGATTGAAGGCGAATGTGCGTATCGCGTACCAGCGCTCGCGGTGCCGGCGCAGGACCAAATCGACGCTGACCAAATCCTGGGACACAGCGCACCGGAACTGTTCATCGTGCGGGCCAGGGAACTGGGCTCGGACTTCTCGTCCGATCCGAAGGGCTTGTTGACGATCGCCTCGATATGCCGCCGTCTCGATGGCATACCCCTCGCACTCGAACTTGCGGCGGTCCGCGCGGCGACGCTCGGGACGGAATGGGTCGATGCGGCCTTGCGCGGTCACCTTGCGCCGCTGATCAATCGGCGCCGCAGGGCGCTCGCCAGGCACGAGACGCTGCGTGCAACGCTGGAGTGGAGCTACAACCTTCTGAGCGACCCAGAACGCCGGATGCTGGAGCGCCTGGCCGTCTTCTCAGGCAGCTTCTCGCTTGCAGCCGCCGCGGCCGTGACCAGTGGAGAGCCCGCCTGCGAAGCAGATGTGGACGATGGTATCGAGAGTCTGGTTGTGAAGTCTTTGGTGACATCAGATACCGCCGGAGATGGGGGTTCTTTCCGCCTGCTTGAAATAACGCGCGTCTATGCACGCTCCAAGCTGGCCGAAAGCGGACAGTTATCGGAGTTTAGCCGACGACACGCCGAATATTATCGTGGGCTTCTTGAGAATGTCGAGAGTGAGCAGGAGAAGAGATCAATCCCTGTTGCCCATCTCGACAACATTCGTGCGGCCTTGGAGTGGTGCTTTGGCCCCGATGGCAATCGCGCAGTCGGGGTGGGGCTCGCGGCGGCTGCCGCGCCGGTTTTCTTGGCACTGTCACTGCTCCCTGAATGTCAGCGCTGGTGTGAGCGCGCCGTCGCGGCATTGCCGCAGGCGGATCGCGGGACGCTGCGCGAATTGGCACTCCGAGAGGCGCTTGCCATGTCCTCAATGTACACGCGTGGCAACAGCGACGAGGTAAGGATTGCACTTGAGCGAGGCCTTGCTCTTGCCGAACGCCTTGGCGATCACCAGCATCTGCTACGCCTGCTCGCTTGGCTTCATGTCTTCTTCACTCGGATCAATAATCACTCTGGCGCGCTCGCGATCGCTGAGCGCGGCGCTTCGGTTGCACGAGCGACCGGTGAGTTGCGCGGGATCGCAATGACCGAATGGATGTTCGGGGTAACACATCATATGCTTGGGCACCAAGCGGAGGCGCAGCAACATTGCGAACACGGGCTCGAGGTGTCGGCCGCATCGACCAACGGTTACGTGGACGTTTTCGGCTATGATCATTATGTGCGCGCGCTTATCGCTCTGTCACGGACGCATTGGCTACGCGGCCGACCTGAACGTGCTCTCGTATTGGCCAATCAGGCCATCGGTGAGGCGGAGACGCGCGACCGTCCAGTCATGGTGTGCCTTTCGCTCGTCTCTACCATCCCGGTCTTTATCTGGGCCGGCGAGATTGATGAAGCATGGAAGTGCGTCGAACGGTTGATCGTGCGTGCCAATAAATACTCCCTTGGCCCGTTTCGCGACCACGGCCTCGCGCTGAAGGGAGAGATCCTCATCGCACGAGGCGAGACAATTGCTGGCGTTCAGCTGCTGCACGGCGCGCTGGCAACTCTTCAATCGGAGCGACATAACATTCTCGCTGGTCGCTTTCGGCGCGCACTGGCAGAGGGGTTGGTGCGCTGCGGGGCGTTCGATGACGCGAAGGCAATGATCGCCGAAGCCTTGGCGTTGGCGAGAGAGGACGACGCGAAGTATGACATGCCGGATCTGTTGCGCGCTCGCGCCGATATTTTGTTGGCTGGGCCGCAACCCGACGTGGCAACTGCGGAGGCATCGCTGATTGCCTCAATAGAATTGTCACGCCAGCAGTTCGCGTTAGGTTGGGAACTGCGGGCCGCGACTCAGCTCGCGCGTTTATGGGCACGTCAGGGA
>JASHVB010000522.1 GCA_030039695.1 Acetobacteraceae bacterium | reverse complement strand
GGCGACGGCCGCGAGGTCGGTTGTCAACCCGGTGTGGCTGCGCTGGGAGCCGGTCTCGCCGTAGCGTGCATTGTCCAGCACAGCGATCGCCAGGTTCGGCACATGGGCCGCAGCGATGGTGGCGAGCGAGCCGAGCCCCATCAGCATCTCGCCATCGCCCGTCAGAACCAGCACATGCCGCTTCGGCTGCGCCAGCGCGAGGCCGAGGCCAATCATTGCCGCCCCGCCCATCGCGCCCCACAGATAGAAATTCAGCGGGCGGTCGCCGGCGGCGCCCACATCATAGGCGGCCGCGCCGAGGCCAGTGACAACCAGTAGGTCGCCGGGGTCGTCCAAGACTGTGGCGACAACCTCGCGGCGGTCGAGCATTCCATCGTTGGCGCGGCTCATTTCACGAACACCTTGGCGCCGATCAGGCGCTGCGAGAGAAGCACCGCGACCGACACCTGACTGTCGAACGCCAGCTTGGCTGAGGCGGCGGCGATTTCCGCGACATCGTCCGGACTGTCGGCGCGGCGGACATGCACGCCAGCAGCGGTCAACACGGCGGGCGTGGCGCTGCCCATCGGCACCTGCCACGGATTGAACTCGGCCCACTCACCGCGCATCGTCACCAGGGTGAAGAACGGCATGCGCATGTTCAGTGGTAGCGACAGCATGTTGATGCAGTTGCCGACGCCGGAGGACTGCATCAACAGCGCCGCGCGCTCGCCGCCGAGCCAGGCGCCGGCGGCGAGCGCGATGCCTTCTTCTTCGGTGGTGAGCGGCACCGCGCGTACGGCGGGATCGGCGTGCGCGGCCTCGATGAGATGGGCATGGCCGGCATCCGGCACGTAGCCGATTTGCGCGATATTCGCGGCCTTCAGCGCGGCATAGACCTGCTGTTGCCAGGACTGGGACGGCATTGAGGTTCCTTGGTGGGTTGCGTCGCCCGGCATCATGATGTGCTGCGGGTACCGGGCGGTCGCTGCAGCAGCGCTGCTCTATTGGAGGATCAGGGGCGCCGCAAGGCCGCGCCGCATCGCTATCGGGCATAGCGTTGCCACTCGTGACGGGGCACCGATTCTAGATCGTGGCGGATCCAGGGCTGGGCGCCGGCAAACAAGTACCGCGCGGACGGGCAGGACGGTTTGACGGTGTTGCGATCTAAGACCGGGCCAGGTCGTGAAACGCTCATCCCCGCAGAGCTTGCGCCCATTTGGAGCGCCGGAGCCGTTCCGGCATTCGCAACCCGCAGACCCGTGTGGCGCGCGCGATCTGCGGGTCGGCTGAGTGTCCCGCCGGCTGGCCTTCCCGCGCCGGACGCGCTAGCCGTGCCGTCGCCAGATTGGAGGATGCGCCGCAGCCATGCCCGTGACCGTGCTTTATTCCGAAAACGTCTATCCCGACGACAGCGTCGAGCGCCGCATCTACGGTTCGGATGCGCGCGTGATCTTCCCAAAGTCCAGCAATTCGCTCGCCGATTTGTCCGATGAGGATTGTGCTGCCGCTGATGGCCTGATGATCCTGCGCTACAAGGTCACCGGCGCCGATCTCGCGCGGTTTCCAAAACTGCGGGCGATCTGCCGCATGGGCGTGGGCTACGACAATCTAGACCGCGTCGCGGCAGCGCAGCGGCAGATCATGATTCTGAACGTTCCGGATTACGGCACGACGGAAGTGGCCGACCATGCTATTGCGCTGACCCTCGCATTGCGTCGCGGTCTGCTGTTGCATCTGCACTTGCAGCGCCAGGATCCACCGGCGCCATGGCGCTTTGTGCTCGATCCGCTGGTTCGCCGGACTGGCGTGCAGACCTTCGGTATCGTCGGCCTAGGTCGCATCGGCACGGCTGTCGCGCTGCGCGCCAAGGCGCTTGGCTTCCGCGTCGTGTTCTATGATCCCAACCTGCCAAACGGCGCCGAGCTCGGCGTTGGCGTCGGCCGCGCCAAGACGCTGGAGGATCTGCTGCGCGCCGCCGACGTGCTTTCGGTGCACGCGCCGCTGACGCCGGAGACGCGCGGCATGTTGGGCCACGCGCAGTTGTCGCTGCTGCCGAAGGACGCGGTGCTGATCAACACCGCGCGCGGGCCCATCGTCAACGTCGATGCCGCCGGGGCGCTGCTGAAGAGCGGGCACCTCGCTGGGGTGGGCCTGGACGTTCTGCCGGTCGAACCGCCGGTCGAACCGGTACCGGAAATTGTGCGTGCCTATCGCGCGCGCGAGCCATGGACCGAGGGCCGGCTGATCATCACGCCGCATTCAGCGTTCCACACGCCGCAGGCCTGGGACGACATCCGTACCAAGTCGGCCGAGACGATGCGTGCGGCGTTGCTCGGGCCGAAGCCACAGAACGTGATTCCCCCCGACAGCTATTGAGCGGCCGCGCTCCGGGGCGCCAGACGATGTCTGTGATTGCGGCCTCGCCACCGGGGGAACGGTCGATCTGCGCTGGATGAAACGTCCAGGTTATGGCCACTCTTGGGGCTGTCATCCCCACGATTGCTCCGTTGATGCATCAAAGGCGTGGATGGCTGGGACAGGCCCGGTTGTCGCGGAAAAGATCGCCTGGGGTCCACTCAGCCGGCGTGGACGAATGCACCCGCTCCGCTCCCGGGGTCGCGTCATCTGCGCCGACGCGCCACACCGACTCACGGAACACCCGCGCCGAGCAGCATCAGCGGCGCGAGCGTTCCGTGCATGGAAAAATCGCTAAGCGACATCGGCGTGACCAACCCGTCATCGGACGTCGCGTTGGGCCGATTGACGTAAGCTCCGATCTACCAGCCGGTGAACGCCGTGTGGGTCAGAGCTCCGCCACGATTGCCGTTGTCATAGCCCTCGCCGCCGAGCCCGAGAACGATGGAATTGGTCGGTGACGCAGTGCGGATACTGCCACCGTTGGCCAATGCGGTGACGGTCACCGTGCGACGCTGATGGTTGTTCGAACAATCGAACGGCAGCTGTGGAAGGGCGTACCCGGGTTGTTGTTGGCAAAGGCGGCCGCGCAATCGCCACCAGCCGCGCTCCAGTGGTCGGTCGTATTGCTCCAATCAGGAGACGGGTTCGGCGAACTGTTTTCGCTGAAGCTGAACTGCGCGGTCGGGGCCGCCGGCGCTATCGGCACCACACTGTCGCAAGATGCAACGACCTCAGTCGCCGCGCCCGAGCTGTAAAAGCGAAACGAAAGTGTGAATTTGTGCAGAACATCGACGGGCCCGGCCAGCATCATCGCCGCACCACCGGCTGTCGTCGCCCCGCGCCCTCGGCGGTTGTGGACGACGCTCCGCTCTATGGGCAGGATCGTGTTTGCGCGCTGGTCTCCGCGCGCGCGATCACTCATCCGAAAGCGGGAGCCGTGCCCGAAGCAGGCAGTCCTCAGACAGCGTCCCCGAGCAGTGTCCCCGATCCCGGCGGGGAGCCGTTGAACCGCGGCCTGATCACCGCCTGCGTCATCCTTGCCACGTTGCTACAGTCGCTCGACAGCACGATTGCCAATGTGGCGCTGCCCTACATGCAAGGTTCGATGAGTGCGAGCCAGGAAGAAATCAACTGGGTGCTGACCAGCTATATCGTCGCGGCCGCCATCATGACCGCGCCGGTTGGCTTCCTCGCCGCGCGATTCGGGCGCACGCGTTTGTTCGTGACATCGGTGATTGGGTTTACCGCCGCATCGGTATTGTGCGGCATGGCGCAGTCGCTCGGCCAAATCGTGGTCTTCCGCATCGTGCAGGGCATGTTCGGCGCTGCTCTGGTGCCACTGTCACAGGCCGTGTTGTTTGACATCTATCCAGTGAGGCAGCGCGGCTCGGCGATGGCGATCTGGGGTATGGGCGTCATGGTCGGGCCGATCCTGGGGCCTACGCTCGGCGGCTGGCTGACAGAGAACTACGATTGGCGTTGGGTGTTCTACATCAATGTGCCATTCGGCATTCTCGCCGCAATCGGCATCATGGCGCTACTGCAGGAGTCACCGCGTCGCGAGAGCACGCGGTTGGACTGGATCGGCTTCGGGGCACTGAGCCTCGCGGTCGGGTCCTTTCAGATGATGCTGGACCGCGGCGAGCTACTGGATTGGTTCAGCTCGCCGGAGATCATCGCCGAGGCGTGCCTGGCCGGACTCGGATTCTATTTCTTCCTGGTCCAGCTTTC
>JASHVB010000521.1 GCA_030039695.1 Acetobacteraceae bacterium | reverse complement strand
GCTGGAAGAAGCGGGATCGCCTGCGCTGACGAGGCCAGAACGCGATGCGCTGGGTGCGACGGCAACGGCGGCGCTGCGTCAGCTTGGCTACCGTAATGCCGGTACGCTGGAGTTCCTCTACCAGGACGGGCAGTTCGCGTTCATTGAAATGAACACCCGGCTGCAGGTGGAACACCCGATCACGGAAATGGTCTGCGGCATCGATCTCGTGCGCGAGCAAATCCGCATCGCCGCGGGTGACGAGCTTGGCTACGTGCAGGCGGATATTCGATTCTCCGGCCACGCCATCGAGTGCCGCATCAATGCCGAGGATCCGGCAACGTTCATGCCGACACCGGGGCGGGTGACCGCGTTCCACGCACCGGGCGGTCTCGGGGTGCGTGTCGATTCGGCGCTCTACGCCGGCTATTTCGTGCCACCCTATTACGACAGCATGGTGGCAAAGTTGATCGTCCACGCGCCGACGCGCCGGGATGCGATCAACCGCCTGCGGCGGGCACTGGACGAGTTTGCCGTGGTGGGCATCCAGACGACGATCCCGCTCCATCAGCGCATCGTCGACGATCCTGATTTTCAGGTCGGCGATTATACCATTCATTGGTTGGAGCAATTTGTCGCGGGCTAGGCCGGAACGACGACCCGGACCGCGCGACACGCCGCCTTGCTTCCCCTATGCTCGCGCGAGACGAACCAGAGCGACGACGCCTGCATGAAACCCTGGAATTCCGCCTGGCCGCTGCTGATCCTGGCCAATCTGTTCTGGGCCGGAAATATTGTCCTCGGCCGCGGCGTCGCCGGTATGGTTCCGCCGGTCGCCCTCGCCTACTGCCGCTGGACCGGCGCGTTCCTCATCGCCCTGACCTTCGCCTGGCCGCAACTCAAGCGCGACCTGCCGACGCTGCTTCGCCACTGGCGTATCATGCTGGTGCTCTCGGCCGTTGGCATCGCGAGCTACAACACCATGTGCTACATCGGCCTCAACAGCACCACGGCGCTGAACGCGCTGCTGCTGCAGTCGGCAATGCCGCTGGTGATCATCGTCTGGGGCTTTGCCTTGTTCGGCGACCGCCCAACGACACGCCAAGCGCTCGGTGTGCTGCTGTCATTGATCGGCGTGATGGAGATAGCCGGCCGAGGTTCGCTGGATGTATTGCTCAATCTGCGCTTCAACCCCGGCGACGTATGGGTGCTGATCGCCATCGTGATCAACGGCCCCTACTACGGCCTGCTCCGCCGCCGCCCGCCGGTGCATCACCTAAGCTTCCTGGTCGCTGCGATGGGCATCGGTTCCTGCATGATGCTCCCCTTCATGCTGGCCGAGTACGCCAACGGCGCGCGCATCCACGGAGGTGCATCGGCGTACCTTGCGATGGCCTATATCGCCGTTTTCCCGTCCCTGATTGCCTATCTGTTCTTCAACCGCAGCGTTGAACTGATCGGCGCGACGCTCGCCGGCCAGTCGATGCACCTCATGCCACTGTTCGGCAGCATCCTCGCGGTGTTGTTCCTGGGCGAAACGTTCTGCACTTATCATGCGATCGGAATTGCATTGATCGCTACAGGAATCCTGCTTGCATCGCTGAAATCGGCACCAGCACCGCAGCCGGTGCTCAACTCCAGCCGAAGCTGAGCAGCCCTACCAGGGATTAACTTGCAGGCATGCGCGAGATACGCCACTTGACAGCTGGGGAGCGAGCCGCCGCATGCGACTGCGCGTACTTGGAATCGTCCTTGCGTCGACGCTGATACTGGCTGAGGCACCTTCGCCGGCTCGGATCGAGCCGCCGGTGCCGAAGGTTGTGCATGTACCGCCCACCGAGGTGGTCGCGATCCTCGGTCAGCCTGTTGTCGGCCCCGACGGCAAGACCATGGGACGCCTGATCGACGTGCTGGTGAATGAGGACGGCCGCCCGACCGCGGCGGTCATCGACTTCGGCGGGTTCATGGGGGTCGGCGCGCGCCGGATCGCGGTGCGCTGGAATGCGCTGCATTTCGCTCCTGGCGCTGTGAAGGCGCCGATCACGCTGGATTGGACGATCGATCAGATCAAGGCCGCGCCGGAATATAGCAACCCGGCCAAGCCGGCGCCGGTGGTGATCTCCGCACCAAAACCGGCGCCGCCGCGGCCCAGTCCATCCACCCCACCTGGTCCGCGGTGACCTCATGCCGCGTGACGGAAACCTGCCTGGGCATGGTTCCCGTGCCCTCGATCTTCTGAATTTCTTCATCGCCGATGTGCAGACGGGGTTCGGCGCCTTCGTCGCCGTCTACCTGACGATGCACAAGTGGACGCAGATCGAAATCGGCACGGCGCTCTCCGCCGGCACGGTGCTCGCGCTGATCAGCCAGATCCCCGCCGGAGCGCTGGTCGACGCGGTGACAAACAAGCGCCTGATCGCCGGCATTGGCCTGGGCGGCGTATTCATCTCGGCCATTTTGCTGGCGTTGCGGCCGACCGAGTTGCCGGTCCTTGTTGCCCAGCTCCTGCATGCCGGCGCCAGCAGCGTGATCACGCCGGCGATTGCTGCGATCAGCCTGCACCTGGTGGGCACGGCCGGGCTGGGCGAGCGGCTCGGCCGCAACGCGCGCTTTGCCTCGATCGGGAGTGCGCTCTCCGCCGCCGTGATGGGGGCGAGCGGCGGCCTGGTGTCCAGCGCCGCGGTGTTCTGGCTCACCGCGGCGCTGTGCGTGCCCGCGCTGGCCACGCTGCCGGCGATCGGACGCGGCATACACGCGCGGCGGCAGACCACGGTGCGCCCGCTCGACTGGCTCGGGCTTCGACGACTGTTCGCCGACCGAAGATTGCTGGTGTTCGGTGGCGCCGTGATGTTCTTCCACCTGGCCAATGCCGGCATGCTGCCGTTGGCCGGCGCGGCCGTGACGATGCGCGCCGGCGCACGCGCGAACCTGATCATCGCCGCCTGCATCATGGTACCGCAGGCCGTGGTCGCCACCACATCGCCCACGCTCGGCCGTGCGGCGGCAATTCTGGGGCGACGGCCGATCCTGCTGCTCGGCTGGGCGGCTCTGCCGGTGCAAGGCGTGCTGCTCGCGGTGCTGCCTGGCGCCTGGTCCATTGTCGCTGTGCAACTGGTCGCCGGAATCAGCGCGGCAGTGTTCGGTATCATGCTCCCATTGATTTCCGCCGATCTGACGCGCGGGACGTCGCACTTCAATCTTTGCATGGGCGTGTTGGGGATGGGTGTGACGATCGGCGCTGCGCTGAGCACGCTGCTGGGCGGCTGGCTCGCGCAGGAGGTCAGCATGGACGTGGCGTTTCTTGGTCTGGCGGCGGCCGGGGTGGCAGGCGTGGTGCTGCTATGGGCCGCGATGCCGGAGACCGCGGGCTAGCGTCATCGCGACCAGAATGTCGTTGCGATCTGGCCATCAGCCGCGCCCGCCCTCTGCCGGTGTGCGGCCAGATCCGCCGCGGCGCGCGATGCCCACAGCACCTGTCCGCGTTCACGCGCCAGCGTCAGTGCGCTGCGCAGCCATGCCTCCACATTGGCGCCCGGCGCACCTTCCGCCGCCAAAGCCCGTGCACGCTGACGATGTATTTCTGCCTCGGAGACGCGGTGGTCCGTCGCGTTGATCAACGCATCCGCATCATCAAGGCGGCGCAGTGCTTCGAGGCTGCGGCCATATTCCACTAACAGCTCAGCCTCTTGCGCGACGTACTGCGGCTCCCAGGTGTGCCCCCGCATTCTGCTGCGCTGCACCGCGCCCTCGCGCATGCGGGCCAGGCCTTCTTCCAAGCGGCCGGTCCGCGCCATCACCCAGCCTTGCAGGATCTCGGCATGAGCGCGCCAGTATACACCCTGATGACGTTCCGAGAATGCCGCGAGGTCGCCGGCGAAACGCTCTGTCGCCGCAACGTCGCCTGCGATCATGCGCGACATCGCGATCTGGAACAACACATGTGACATGGTGAGGAAATGGCCGTTCTCCTTCGCCTCGCGCACCGCCTGATCCGCGAGCCCGGCCGCTTCGTTCGCGCGGCCGATCTGCTGTAAGGCCAGGCAGCGGCAACTAAGCGCGAGACTGTGAAGGTCCACTGCGTAGTCACTGATCAAAGCAGCATGGTGTTCCGGCCGGTATAACGTCAGCACGCGATCCAGCGACGCCAGGCCGCTGCGGATCGCGCCACGCAGCAACTCGGTGTGGCCGAGATGCAGATACCCCGCCGTCCGCGCCACCGGATCTCCGTTCGCTTCGGCAAGCCCCAGAAACTCGCGTGTCTTCGTCACCGACTCGACGAGTTCGCAACGGGCGAAGCTGACGACGCACAATCCCCACATGACAGGGAACATGCGCGCGGTGTCGCCAAGCCGCGCATGAAGCTCCACCTGCCTGGCAAAATTGGCGCCACGCTCCGCCGCCGCCGGTCCCATCGCCGCATAGATCGCCGGATTGAGCTGCATGCGCAGCATCACTTCGTGACGGTCGCGTTCCTCCGACGCTGGCAGGCGTTCCAGCAGTTCGAGCGAATGTTGGTACTGCAGCATTGCCTCAACATTGGCCGACTGGCGCCGAGAACGCTCGGCCGCCAGTTGCCACCACTGGAT
>JASHVB010000520.1 GCA_030039695.1 Acetobacteraceae bacterium | reverse complement strand
CGCTTCCATCATCAGCGCCTCGGCCGGCACGTTCAGGCAGTTGCTGGCATCGGTCTCGATCACGTCGACGCCATCCATCCCAAACGACGCGCCGCTACCGGAGACCAGCAGCTGCGATGTGACATAGCGATGCCCGTCCGCGGCGCGGCCGCCGAAATGCATGATAACCGTTTCACTTGCGGAGTCCGCGGGCACCCTCTCCGGCGCGGCCTGGCGCAGTGCACCCAGGATGCAGCAGGTGATACGCTTGATAGTGGAAGTACGGCAGCCGGTCGGTGCCGGCTCCTGTGGATTGACCAGGCTTCGCTCTGGCAAGGCCAGCGAAATCGCACGGAAGCAGCCGCCGTTGTTGGGAACAAGTCCCGCGGGATCGGTGACCGCACGCAAGGCAAAACAGGCAGCGGCGTACGGTCCGGAGGGCATGCAGTTGAACGGACCGCGCACCTGCGGCGACGTGCCGGCGAAGTCGCAGTGCATTTGCCCGTCCCCGATCGTCACGGCGACTTCGATGCGTACCATGCGTTCCAAGTCGACGCCGTCGTTGTCCAGGTAATCCGCGTACCGATAGGTGTCGGGCCGCAGCGAGCGCAGCGCCTGCCGGGTCATGGTTTCGGAACGCTGCAGCAATTCATCGAGCATCGCCAATAACGCGGCGCGGCCATAGGTGACGGTGAGGTCCCGGAGACGACGCTCACCTATCGTGCAGGCAGCGATCTGCGCGTTGATGTCGCCCATCAGCACGTCGGGCAACCGCACATTTTGGCGAAGCATCGCCACCAGCGTGTCGTTCACCACGTCGCGGTCGCGCAGCTTCAGCAGCGGGATCCTGATGCCTTCCTGGAAGATCTCCGTGGCGTTGGTCGGCGTGGAGCCGGGAGCCATACCGCCCACATCCTGATGGTGCGTCATCGCGGCGGCGATTGCGATTGGCACGCCGTCCACCAGCACCGGCATCATAATGGCAATGTCGGGCAAATGCGTGCCACCCAGATAGGTGTCATTCAGGATCCAAACATCGCCGGCACGCATCTCCGTCACCGGGACGGTCCGCACCAGGCGCCCGACCATCGGCACCAGCGCGCCCAGATGCACCGGTACCGCCAAGGCCTGGGCCAGCGTCTCGCCGCGCAGCGAGAACAGACTCGCGGAGGCATCCAGGCCCTCCTTGACGATGGCCGAGAAGGCGCTGCGCACCAGCGTAAGCTGCATCTCGTTGGCAATGCCGTCGAGCTTGTTGCGCACCACTTCCAGCGTGATCGGATCAATTGTCATTCTGTGCATCGTTTAATCATGCTCCAGCAGCAGCGTGCCGTCTTGCAGCACGGTGCCGTTCCATCCCGGCTCGACCAGCGTGGTCGTGTCGTCTTGCTCGACGATGGCGGGCCCCGTGAAGGCCATGCCGACTGGCATCGCCGCGCGATTGTAAATTGTGGCCGTTACTGGGCCCGCTGCGCCAGCGATCCGGATCGCACGCGACGGTTTTTGTGCGCTGTCGGCGCAGGCCTGGTACACGCCCTCCTCCAGCCGATCGGCACCACCAGCGCGATGCACGCTACGGAGATTGACGATCGCCGCCGGTGCCTCTGTGCAGTGGCCGTAGATACGGTCGTGCAACGCCAGGAAATCACGATACAGCGCCGCGAGCGGATCCGTGGCCCTCACCTGCAATGGCACCTCAATGTGATAGGACTGCCCGACGTACCAGACATCGGCGGAATACTGCACCGTCACCGGCAGGTCGTTGACCGCCTCCTGTGCCATCAGCGTCGCGCAGTTTGCATCAAGTTCGTGCAACACGCCGCACAGATCCGCGAACGCCAGGCCATCCAGACGTCGTGGGAAGGCGACCGAGACTTCATGCTCGACCGGCGCGGCGAGCAAACCGGCGGCAGACAGCACGCCAGGATGGCGCGGAATCAGTACGTGGCGGACGCCGAGCTCCGCGGCCAGTGCTGTTGCGTGCACCGGCCCCGCACCGCCAAGCGCCACGAGCGCGAAGCGGCGTGGATCGAGACCGCGGCGGATCGATACCAGCCGGATGCCCTCTACCATCTGCGCGTTCACCACGCGGTGGATGCCCAAAGCCGCGGCCTCGGGGGTCATACCCAGCGGTGCGGCGATGGTGCGGTCGATCGCATCGCGCGCCTTGGCGGGATCCAGTCGCACCGATCCTCCAGCGAAATACGCGGGATCGAGCCAGCCCAGGATGACAGAGGCATCAGTCACTGTTGCTTGTTCGCCGCCGTGGCCATAGCAGGCCGGCCCTGGCTCCGACCCCGCCGAATGTGGCCCGACGCGCAGGCCGCCCGCGCCGTCCAACCAGGCAATACTGCCGCCACCGGCGCCGATGGCGTTCACGTCGACCATCGGCACGCGCACCGTGTATCCGCCGATCGTGCCTTGGGTACGGATTACGGGCTCGCCGCCTTCGACCAGGGCGATATCGCTGCTGGTGCCGCCGACATCGATGGTGATTAGATCGCGATATCCCACCGAGCGCCCAACGATCGCACCGCCGATCACGCCGGCCGCGGGTCCTGACAGGAACAAGCGCACGGGTCGCTGTCGCGCCACTGCAGTGCCGGACAAGCCTCCGCGTGACTGCATGATCTGTAATGGCGCGCGGACCTGGGCCGCCGCGAGTCCGGCCTCCAGGCGTTCCAGATAGCGATCGACGACCGGCTTCATATAGGCGTCGAACGCCGTGACTACCGTGCGCTCATATTCGCGAAACGCGGGATCGACGTCCGAGGACAACGAAACCATCATCTTCGGATGCAGCGACTGGATCTGTGCGCGGGTGCGTTGCTCGTGCGCCGGATGCAGAAACGAGAACAGATAGCAGACGGCGATCGCCTGCACGTCAAGCGCGGCGAGTTCGTCCGCCGCGCGGCGCACCGCGTCCTCATCTAGTGGCACCAGAACATCGCCCCACGCGGAGACTTGTTCGGGCACTTCGCGGCGGAATGCGCGGGGAGCCAGGAACACGGGCGCGCCAGGCTCAAGAATGACTCGATAGAGGTCCTGCCGGAGCTGGAATCCGATCTCGAGCACGTCGCGAAAGCCGTGGCTGGTGATCAGCCCGATGCGGGCCCCCTTACGTTCCAGAACCGCATTGGTCGCAATGGTAGTGCCGTGCAGGAAGCGACTGATCATAGCCGGATCGATGCCGAAGGCGCGACGCAGCTGGGTCAGGGCAGCCAGCACGGCCTCGCTGGGATCGCCGCGGGAGGTAGGGATTTTCAGTGTGCGGAAGCCGCCCTTCTGGCGACAGACGATGTCGGTGAAGGTACCGCCGATATCGACGCCGATGTCGTACCCCGTGTGTCCATCGTTCATCGGGCGCGCAACACCTCCAAGCCGAGCGAGCAGATTCCGACCCGGCACCGGTACTGTGCGATAGGTTGGCTCTGGCGATGACCTTGGCACTCATGCTGCAATGCATAACTATGCGCGGTCAACCATCCGGTTGGCCGTCTTACGGGCGTTGGAGTGCGGGAATGCGGCTTGAAGACTACGCTCTTTGATAAATCAGTGGCGAAGGACGCGATGGCAGAAGATCGCGCGGTACACGCCCAGGCCAGCATCGGTATTGATGTCGGTGCCACTTTTACCAATTCCGTATTGTTCCATCCACGATTGGCAGCACTCGTACATCGGAAGCGGCCGAGCTCGCCGGACAATCCCGCCCGTGGGGTATCGGAGGGTTCGACTGCACCGCTCGTTGCTGCCAGTTTGGAAACAACCGATGCTGGTCCGCTGATGCACGGCACGACGACCGGCATCGACGCAATCATTCGGCGGCATGGCGCTCGCGTTGCGCCATCGGTCAGCAAAGCGTTGCAAGCGCTAGCATCGGATGCGGTCGCGCTGATGCTGATCGGTGGCTACGCCAATCCTGATCAGGCAGACTTCACGACGTAGCCGTACGCGGCGTTGCTACGGCTGCCTCCGCTCTGGAGATAAGCCATCTTCCGCTGAGAGATGCCATCCCGCGGAAGATCGTTGTCAGCCGCACGTAAGTCCAGATGATAGTGTCGCGCACCATTGTAGCCCAAGATGGCGCTCTTCACCGAGCCATCGGCTGCGCCGAGCGCAGCGAATCCGTGTTTCTTCTGCATGTCTTCCGGAATCTCCAGGCGCCGGAGCGCCTCGATCTGCCACTGGGGCGAGCCGTACCAGACTGAGTCCGTCCCCCAGAAGACATGGTCGTGCCCTAGGCCCTTGATTAGCGTACCCATCATCGCCGCGCAGTAGCGTGGACTGGTGACCGCGGACACCGCGAAGCAAGTGCCAGTGTCGGCATACACGTTGCTGACGCCATGCTTCTCCGGAATTGCCGCCAGATCAGAGGTCCACCGGATATAGCCCGAACGCTCGAACTCAGCCAAATCATCATCCGGATTCTCGAGGAAGGCCCGCAATGCAGCATGGTAAATGATGAAGTTGATCTGAGGCCAGTCCTTCGCCGCCTTTGGGATGTCGTCGGCATCCGCGTACCGCCATGCGCCACCTGGGATCGAGGTTTCATAGTCCTTCGGCAAGAGGCCTTTATGGATGCAGATGTTGGTGATCCCAGCCTTCGCCGCCTTTTCATAGAACGGGTACATCAGCTTCTCGTCGTCCAGCCGCCACGGATATTTCGTCGTCTGAGGAGACAGCGGATCTCCAATTGTGTAACCTTTCCAGCTTGTTGGCCGGACCACATCGATCACGCGATCGACCTCATCCATCCACCCTGGCTGCTTTGGCGTGATCACTGAGTGGAACAGCAATCGTCGCGAGCCCGCGATGCCGTTCACGGTTTCAGCTGCCTGTTTGATCTGGTCGTTTGTCAGGAACCAGTGCGAGGGATCGTCGAACGGAGCGCCACTCAGCAGACCAATCGTCGTATCGCTATCGAAGTACACCTCCTTCAGGAAGTTGGCGAACTTATAGCGTTCCAGCGTCATGCCAACTGGTTCCTTGTTCATCGCAGGGTTCCAGTGCTCCGCGGCATATTGCGCGAGCCCCAGGATGCCGTCGAAGTTGTAGTCGTCGCGCACGAAGTGCAGTTGGTCGTCGAAGATAAACTGTCGGGACAAGGAGTTGACGCGGGCTGCGGCCACCTCGGGTTCTTTCGCTTCTGCGGCATCGACCTTGAAAACAGGGCCGAAGACCTCGTTCATAGCGACAAATGCAGCCGCCATACCACAGCTGGAGCGCAGAAACTGGCGGCGATCCATGCCGAGCCGACGTCCGGATTCGTCCGCCAGCGCCCTGAGTCGTCCCTCTACCCTGCGCTGGTCGTCGGTCTGCGGCAAGGGATTGAACTCGCCGTTCGAGACCATCTGCAGCGGCACGGGAGACGGGAACGCCGAGGCCTCAGCCGGCGACAGTTCCTCGAGTTCTCGCTTGCTTAGGAAACTACCCATCGTTTCCTCCCTTGCTTGTGAACGCTTGGCATCCACGGCGCGCGCCGACAAAACGGGAGCTAGGCTCGCGCCCTAATCGTTGAGTTAAGACGGTTACAATCTTTAGAATAATTGTCAAGCAGCATGACTATCGGCCGGCGTCTTATAATGCCAATGTTCAGGAGTGCTGTTGAAGAAAGGTCACGACTGCTGGCGTATTGCCAAGTGGTGAGAGGGTATTCAGGACATCGCAGGAGTAATCACATGGCTGCGTCGATCGGCAGCCTAAGGAAGGTGATGGTCTGCATTCAGCGGCAAATGTCGAGAAGGTGCGCTCCCGCTACCCCTTGAATGACCAAGATCGCGAACCTTGATTGCAAGTACTGGCGTGCCAGGTCGTTGAGCTTGTGGTGAGCGGCGTGCCTGGCACCGTCTCCTGCTCCGCCCTCGGGCGGAGATACTGTCAGATCGCCATTGGCATCCGAAAAGGGGCTTATGGCGGTGTATCTGCAAGACGATGAACAGCTGTTCACCGAGGGCGTGAACCTGCGCCGCCACCGCTACAAGTTGGCTTCTTCGCTGCATAGCCAGTTCGACACGATCGGGGAGCGGACCAATGACGAGCATGCGATCGCCCGTTCGGCACCAGGAACCACCGCCGAAACGACACTCGCTCTCTTGGACATGGTGGCGACCGCACAAGTTCGGCAGGGCACTGCCGGTGCATCGGTCGTCATGTCTGCTGATGACGCAAGGAGGGCCACATGAGCGAACGTGACGAGCCGCTGGCCGGGCCGGATTTCCGGCAAGGCGTTGCCGTCGGGGACATGGCCGATGGCGCCGTGTTGCAAGGTCGCGTGGACAATACGCCGGGCCTACTGGTCCGGCGCGGCACAAACCTGTTTGCGGTCGGTGCAACCTGCACGCACTACGGCGGACCGCTGGCTGAAGGCTTGATCGTGGGCGACACGGTGCGCTGTCCCTGGCACCATGCCTGTTTCAGCCTGCGCACCGGCGCCGCGTTGCGCCCGCCTGCCCTAAACGCCCTGCCATGCTGGCGGGTGGAACGCCATGGCGGCATGGCATTCGTCCGCGAGGAGCTGCCTCCAACCGTGCCGGCGGCGCTGTCCGGCAAGGGCGTGCCCGCGTCGGTGGCGATCATCGGCGGAGGAGCGGCAGGCCATGCGGCGGCGGAGACGCTTCGCCAGGAAGGTTTCGCCGGCGAGGTCACGGTGGTGACCGCGGACGCGGCTCCGCCGTGTGATCGTCCCAACTTGTCCAAGGACTACCTCGCCGGCACCGCACAGCCGGATTGGATCCCGCTGCGGCCGCCGGAATTCTATGCTGAACATGACATCAGCCTGCGGCTCGCGACCCGCGTTACCGCGATCGCGCCCGACGCGCACGCCATCGTGCTGGCCGACGGTAGCCACTTGAACTACGGGGGACTGCTGCTTGCCACCGGCTCCGAGCCGGTCAGGCTAGACATACCAGGCGGCGGAATGGCGCATGTGCACGTGCTGCGCACGCTGGCGGACACCGACGCGATCATCGCGCAATCTGACACGGCGCGCTGTTGCCTGGTAGTCGGCGCGAGCTTCATCGGCCTAGAGGTCGCCGCCGCTCTGCGTTCCCGCGGTCTGGAGGTTCACGTCGTGGCGCCCGAGACACGACCGATGGAGCGCGTCATGGGTGCGGCGGTCGGCGATATGGTGCGCGCGATCCATGAAGCACATGGGGTAGTGTTCCATCTCGGCACGACGGTCGCCGCCATTCAGGCCGGAGCCGCAACGCTGTCGAACGGTGACCACATCGCCGCTGATCTCGTGGTAGTCGGTGTCGGTGTTCGGCCGGTCGTTGCGCTCGCCGCGCAGGCCGGCCTGGAAATCGATCGTGGTGTGGTGGTGAATGAATATCTGTGCACCAGCGCGTCGGACGTCTATGCCGCCGGCGACATCGCGCGCTGGCCGGACCGGCTGACCGGGGAACGCATCCGGGTCGAGCACTGGGTCGTTGCGCAACGCCAGGGCCAGACGGCCGCGCGCAACATGCTCGGCCAACGACGGCGCTTCGACGCGGTACCGTTCTTCTGGAGCCAGCACTACGACATTTCGATCGTCTACGTTGGTCATGCCGAACGCTGGGATCGTGTGGACGTGAACGGTGACCCTGCTGCCTGTGACTGCACTGCCACATTCTGGCGTGAAGGACGAAAGCTGGCCACTGCATCGGTTGGCCGCGACCTGGACAGCCTGCGTGCCGAGGCCGCTTTCGAGCAGGCGCTTGAGCAGTGAGCATACGTGGTGCATGCGGCCACTGCCCGGACGGCGGTCCCGCCGAAGGCGGTGGGGTCGTGCGGTTGTCGCTGTTCGGCCCCATGGCCTGCAATACGGGCAGGCCCTGGCGCCCACATATGCGCCGCGCCACGCCTTGTTAGCATATCCGACATTCGGATGATCAGCAAAGTCCCGTTCGCCAAGCACATGTCCGCAAAGATCGCCAGATGGCGTCCGCTCTCCTGGGTGTGTCACTGAACAATACCATGTGACCGATCGGCGAACTTTCCCTTAGTTTGTACGCTCTGTGATGCTGAGTGCTCACCTTCCAGGGCAACCTCCAGACACTGTTGTAGGACGCATCTGCGGCACGACTTGGTCCGGCAGAGGCGGAACGAGACTACCGATTACCGGGGAAGTGCACTCATTAGGAGAGACGCAATCGCACTAAAAACGTTATGTCCATCACCAAAGACGAGTCTACGCATTTTGGCTAACAAACAGTGATCCCAGGACGCTAACCGACACGCGGCTCGTGGAAGGCGTCGGCTCAAGTTGGTCAAATCCGGTCTGCACAGCGGTGTTAGGAATGGGCAGTCAGCCATCACTCGCCACCGGCCGCTTCGGCAACGTCGATTTTCAAAGGCTGACACCCAATCTTCTGAGTCCGGAAGAACTGGGCAAGGAGAAGCTCTATTGTACAAACCACTACTATGGCCGTCCGCCTTGTGCTGTGGTAAACAATCCGAGGATGGTGGCGGTCCAGTGCCGCCGGGGAGAGACCGTGTTCAATCAAATCTTGAACCCGACGGGTGAGCTCTTCGTCACGTGGCTGATTGCACTCGTGCCCGTTGTGCTACTTTTAGCGCTCCTGGCGGTGTTCCGGCTCTCAGCTTGGCTTGCCACGTTGATCGGATCGGCGGCGACATTCCTCATTGCGGCCTGGGTCTGGCAAATGCCTTTGGGATTGGGCATCGCAGCTTATTTCTATGGGTCGCTCACTGGTATTTGGGCCGTGAACTGGATCACGTTTTGGGGCGTGATGCTGTTTAACACACTGGTAATCACAGGCTTGTTCGAGAAGTTTCGGCTTTGGCTCACCGCGCAGGGAACTGCGGACGTACGTGTGCAGACTATTCTTTTCGCTTGGTCGTTCGGTGCGTTGCTCGAGGGACTTGTCGGCTTCGGCTACCCCTGGGCGTTCGTCGCTCCAATTCTGGTCGCCCTTGGAATTCCCGATCTCAATGCTATCCGCGTGGCTGCAATCGCAAATAACGCACCCGTTTCATATGGCGCGCTTGGCGTGCCCATCATCGCACTGGCCGCTGTGACCGGATTGCCTCTCATGCAACTTTCCGCATCGGTGGGTCACGTCGTCGCAGTGCTCGCGCTCCTGCCACCGTGGGTGTTGATCTACCTCGTCACCGGGCGAGAGGGATTTCGTGATGGCTGGCCGCTCGCGGTAGTGGGATCCCTCGGCTACATCGCCGGGCAGTTCCCCGTCGCCGTGTATCTCGGTCCATATTTGCCGGACGTAACCGGTGCCATCGTAAGCTTTGCGCTGTTGTTGTTTTTGCTTCGTGTTTGGCAGCCAGCGCGGACGCTTGGATATGGCGGGCAACCCATTACGTCCGCTGATCTGGTGGGACAGGACGTGGCACACGGACTTCCCATAGGCGACGTGTGGCGCGCATGGTTACCGTTCATCGTACTGATCTTAGTCGTGGTGTTATGGACTGGACCATGGTCGCCGTTGCCTGGGGTAACATTGCTTCGGCTTTCGGTTGCGGCGGGATCTTCTATCCATCCCGGCACCACTGTACAGGCAATCTTCACGTTCACACCGTTTATCGGCGGAACGGCGATCTTGGCCTCCTGGCTCATCACTGGCTTGCTCCTGGGTGTAACAGCCGCACAGATGCGCGAGGCACTACGGCGGACGTTTCAACAGATGTGGGGCGCGCTGCTTGTGGGCGTATTTATCTTCGGTCTTGCTTATGTATTCAATTTCTCCGGCATGGCCGCATCGCTTGCGACCGGCTTCTCCAAGATTGGTGTGTGGTTCATTTTGATCGCGCCAATCCTTGGCTGGGTCGGGGTCGCGCTATCCGGAAGCAATACCTCGACCAACGCGATGTTCGGATTTTTTCAAGCATCCGTGGGGCGCTTGCTTGGCTTTCCGCCGCTATTGCTGCCGACGCTGAACTCCGTTGGCGCAGAGGTAGGAAAGCCAGTAGCGCCGCAGACAGCGAGCGTGGGTGTGTCGACCAGCCGCTACGTGCGCAATGAAGGCGAGGTGATCCGCCACAATATGGGTTGGACTTTTGTGCTGCTGTTCTACCTAATTCTGATTGGCGTAGGATTCTATCTGTTTGCTCCAGGTGTCATGGGCGGTGTGCCGACTGGCTGATTGCATCGCGATCCCAGCACACCAATGCACCCGCGAGTTAGCGCGGTCGGTATGGTGACGAGCCCACCAAGCCGCCGCTCGACGAGCGCATCTCGAGCGGAAATCACAACTGTAGTGCTAGGGCGTGTCCGGTGCTGCGGTTGTCCCCGCCGGGGTCGAGGCGGCGATGCCGCCTCCTGCAGCCGCGGGAGCGGCAGGTTCCGCTGCCGGCGGCACACGTGCCGTCCCGGCAGACGCCGGCTTACCCTGCTCTGGCGCGGCCACTGCAGGACCGTCAGGATTGTCCGGCGGGGCTGCGGACACAGCGGCTTCCGGCGCCGCATTCGCGGAGGATGAAGCGGTACCGCTGCCCGCCGCAGCGGATTGGGCGGTGCTACTGCCTCCTGCTGCGGTGGCAGAAGACGACGCGGAGGGATCGGCCACCACCGTCTGCGCGACGCCACCCGACGCCGCACCGGGATGCGGCATGACGGTGGCCGTTCCAGCCGCCGCTGGAGCATCTGGGGGGTGCGGCCTTACGTTACGCGCCGCCGTCGCCGACGGTTGCGGAGAGGGCAGTGACACCGTGTAGTCGGGTACAATGCGTGCCTGCTTGCCAGCGATCACGAGCACCTTCTCCCCGATAGCAAGCGGCGTCTTGTCCCGCTGTGTCACCGAGACGAGGCTAGCGTCGCTTTGGCGCACGATGTACTCGAAGGCCGTAGTATCACCCTCGGCATGCTGCACACCGCTCCCTACAAGACCACCCAGGACGGAACCGCCGAGTGCTGACAAAGCCTTGACGGGGCCACTATCATTCACGGTGGAGCCGGCGATGCCCCCCGCTGCAGCGCCGGTGACGGTGCCTAGCGAGGCATCGGCGCTGATCTTCACCTGGCGCACGCCGATCACAACGCCCCGTTCCACCTTGCTGGCTTGTTGCGCCGCCGCAGCTGCATAGGTGTTCGGCGAGTAACTCGGCGCGCAACCGGACAGAATAGCAAGCGAACTGGCTACGACGAGACCAAGGGCAGAGCGAAGCAAGTGCATCCCCCGTTGCTGTGTGAGAGCGCAATAGACGCCTCGACCAGCGATGTCATCCAGAATCCCGTGCAGAGCCACTGTCCGCAACGAATAGCAATTCAGGGCGTTCGGATCGTAACAAAACGTCACCGCCCTCACGATCATTTCGCTCGACAGCGCCGCGCAAAGTTAGGGTCACGCTGTAGGACGGATTCTGGATTCACCCTAGGCGGGACGGATGGAGAACGCAGTCGTGGCTATGCCTACCTAGCAAGGATAAGTTGTCGGATGCAACAGCAGGAGGATATGAGTGCGGCCATCGCCTGCGTCTGGTGCAACGCTGACCAGCTTGCAAGAACAGCCATGATCCACCGGCGGGGTCGACCACCATACCCCTGCCAGTGCTCCCGGGATGCTCGAGCACTTGCAGCACACCGCGGCAGCGCGGACTGCGACGCTGGCCACCGCTGCCCGAAATAGGTAATCCCTTGCAATCGCGACGACCTCACGCCGATGCGCTTAGCTGTTCCGGTCTCACATCCCAGGGTTGGCGTGTTGTCGTTGTCAAATATCGTCGTTTGTTCGCATCACGTTTGAATGTCGGGCGACACCCAAGCTCGATGCCGCATTGCCTTCTCCCAGGAATGCTCCCAAGCGGAACATCTTTTCTGTCGTTCGCTTCTCCGTTCCGACAAGAACGCAACGCACCTTGGGGGTCAAAGTATCTGCCTCAGTGCCGTGTCGTCGCGAGTGCATCTGCGGCAGCGGGCATGACAGGCGGATTGCCCGCGATCTGAGGGTTCGGAATTTTGCCCGTACTGTTCTCCCATCCACCACCCAGCGCAGTATACAACGCGACCACGTCATTTCGCAGCGCCATATCCGCCTGCACGAGCGACTGCCGCGCTGAGAACAATGTCTCCTCCGCATTCAGCACCTGAATGAAGTCCGCTATACCATGTAGATAGCGGTCCCGCGCCAGGCCCAGTGTGGCTTCGGCCGACTGCACGGTGTCGATCAGTTGATCGCGTGCCGCCCGATCGGTGCGATAGCCGACGAGCGCATCCTCCACC
The DNA here is from genome assembly GCA_030039695.1 of Acetobacteraceae bacterium. Next base: position 25,411 of record JASHVB010000520.1, on the reverse strand, counting down.
TCACGCAACGCGTTAAGGACGGTGCCGCGATAGTTCAGCGCCGCATCGACCGCCTGTGCCCGCGCCAGGCGCAAATCCGCGGTCAACTGCCCGCCCTGAAAGACGGGTACCGAGACAGTCGGGCCGAACGAATAGAACGCGCTTGCCCAATTCGTCAGAAAGCTGGCATCGAGCGCGCGCAGGCCGAAATTCCCGGTCAGGGAAACGTCTGGATAGAAGCTCGCGATGGCGACACCGACATTGGCCGTCGCAGCATGCAGCTGTGCCTCCGCCTGGCGAATATCCGGACGTCGCCGTGCCAAGGTCGATGGCACGCCAACGCCGATTAGCGACGGCAGAGCCGGCAACGGGGCCGGCGGGGCCAACGTCGTATCCAGCGCGCCGGGCGCCTGCCCTACCAATACGCTTAGCCGGTTCATCGCCTGCTGCTGCTGCTGTTCGAAGCCTGGCAATAGGTGCAGATTGTTGGACAGCTGGGTTCGGGCCTGCTCGACATCCAGCATCGACGCCAGGCCGACCTGCTGCTGCTGCTGGGTGAGCCGTAGCACATCCTGCGCGGTGGCAATGTTCCCACGCTGGCTATCGGCGAGCGCTTGAGCGCCGCGCAGCGCGACATAGGCCTGTGCCACCTGACCCTCCAGCATCACCAACGCATCGTCTGCCGCATCTCTTTGCGCTTCGGTTTGCGCCCTCGCTTGCTCCACCGAACGACGGACGCGGCCGAATAAATCCAGCTCCCAAGACGCACTGATGCCGTATTCGTAAAGGTTGACCGGCTGCGACAGACCGTTCAGCGCGCTGCCGAGAGCCGCAGTCGCCTCCTGCCCCAGACCAGAATTGATCTGATTGAGCGTACTCGCATCGGCGAGCGCATTTAACTGATTGAACACACCTTGCGATTCCAACAGTCCCTTGATCCCGAACTGTTCGCGCATATAACTGCCATTAGCCTTGATGGTGGGCAGGCCGGCCGCGCGCGCGGCCGCCTCGACCTGAATCGATTCGGCGACCCGTACCACCGCCTGCTGCACCGTCAGATTACCGGCGATCGCCTTCTCCATCAGCGCGGTCAGCGCGGGATCATCGAACTTGCTCCACCACAGAGGGTCGGGGTCAGCCGTCTCGGTGATGGTAGCACGCGGTCCCAATTGCCGCGCCGAAGCGTCATGCCAGTTCGGGATAGCAGGCGGCTGCGGCGGCTGAAAATTCGGTCCCACAGTGCAGTCCATGAGCAGCAGGAAGATCGCAACATGGACGATGCTGGTTCTCCTACCGCGCACGGTCAGTGCATTCCTGCATTGCTGCGTTGTGACTTCCCGCCAGACATCATCAGCGCGGTTGGAACCATCACAAATGCCATGCAGGCGGTTATAAAAAAGACCTCCATGTAGGCCAGCACCGCAACCTGCGTCTGCAACAGGTTGTATATCTGGCCTGGCGCCATCTCGGCGGCCTGCGCGAAGGAATAGCCGGCGTTGACCAGCGCTTGCTCGATCTGGTGCAGCAACACCAGGTACGGTTGGTTGGTCGGTGTCAGATTGGCAATCAAGTTCTGTTGGTTGACCTGTTGATAGTTGGCGACGATGGCTGTTGAAATCGAAATGCCGATGCCGCCGAACACATTGCGGGCCATATTGAACAACGCGGTGGCGTCGCCGTTCAAGGACTGTGGAAGCGTAGCGTAGGCGATGGTGCTGATCGGGACAAACAAAAAGGCAAGCCCGGCACTCTGCGCACCGCGCAACAGCACCATATGATAAAAATCTAGATCCGGTACGAGATTGCGGGAATAAAGCAACGCTGTTCCAAGTACAAACCCACCGAAAGCGATCACATATTTGGCTGGCACTTCGGTCAACAGGCGGCCGACCAAAGGAATCAGCAAGACCACTACTACCGCCCCAGGCGCCAGCACCAACCCCGCCCATGTCGCCGTATAGCCGAGCTGCTCTTGCGCAAATTCAGGGATCAGCACGGCGCTTGCGTAAAGCACGAGGCCCATGATGGCGATCTGCAATGAGCCAAGTGCGAAGTTGCGATCGGCATAAACGCGAAGATCGACAATAGGGTGGCGGGCATAGTAGAGATACACTATGCCAAACAGAAACCCGACGGCCGAGAGCAGAAACATGACCCGGATGAACTGTGAGCCTAGCCAGTCATAGTCCTCGCCACGGTCCGTCGCGATTTCCAGGCAGCCCAGCGCAAGCGCAATCAGTCCGGTGCCAATATAGTCGAATGGTGGCGCGGTGCGTCTGTCCCGCACCACGTGCGGCGGGTCCTGCAGGAGATGCATCACGCTCAGGAACGTCAGCACGCCGATCGGCACGTTGATCAGGAAGATCCAATGCCACGAATAGGTATCGGTGAGCCAGCCGCCCAATACTGGCCCTACGATGGGTGCAATGATGATGGCGACGGCGGTCAGTGAGAACGCCGCTTGGCGTCGCTCCGGCGGGAAATGGTCGAGAATGATCGCCTGCTGGGTCGGCTGCAGTCCGCCGCCGAAGAGGCCTTGCAGCGCGCGGAACACCAGGATTTCCCATAATGCATCCGCGGTGCCACAAGCTAACGACGCAACCGTGAAGCCGGCGATGCAGGTCAGGAAGTAACGCTTGCGGCCAAGCCTGCGACCAAGCGCGCCGGAAATCGTCAGCACAATGCCATTGGCCACCAGGTAGGTGGTCAGAGCCCAAGCTCTTTCGTCATTGCTGACCGACAGACTGCCCGCGATATGAGGCAGCGACACATTGACGATGGTCGTGTCCAGCACCTCCATGAAGGCGCCCAGCGTCACCACGACCGCGATGAACCAGGGATTGGATTGCGGTTTCCAGGCGTCGTGTGGCGTGTCACTCATCGCACTGTGACCGTCGGCACAACCGAGATACCAAGCGGCATTTCGCGTATGCCTTCCAGACCGTTGTCGATGATGATCTTGACCGGTACACGGCGCACGATCTTGACGAAGTTGCCGGTGGCGTTCTGCGCGGGGAAGGCAGAGAAGCGTGCACCGCTGCCAGCTTGGATACTGTCAACGTGTCCGGAGAGACGCAGCCTCGGAAAGGCGTCAACGCTGATCGAGACCTTCTGGCCAGGCCGCATATGGGTAAGCTGCGTTTCCTTGAAATTCGCTACAATCCAGGGCTGCTTGGTGACGATGAAGAACACCTGCTGGCCCGCCTGTATGAACGAGCCATTTTCGACATTGCGTTGCGTGATCCAGCCATCTGCCGGTGCACGGATTTCGGTATAGGAGAAATTCACTTGCGCTTGCTCGAGGTTGGCCTTCGCTTGCGCAAGCTGTGCCTGACGCTCACCTACTGTGTCCTCGGCCGCCTGAATAGTCTCATCAACCAGTGAGGCGATCTGCACCTGGGCATTGGCCGACGAGACGGCAGCGGTCTGCGACGCCAGCGCGGCGTTCGCCTGGTCGATGCTCGCCTGTGTCGTCGCCTGCGGGTTGACAGCGTGCTGGCGGCGGTATTCACGTTCGGCCTGCATACGATTCGCCTGTGCCTGCGTGAGTTGTGCCTGCGCCTGTTGCAGTGTCGCGGGCGCACGCACGCGCGAGATCTCAAGATCTACCTGTGCACTCGACAGCTGGTACTGCGCCAACTGCAGATTCGCCTTGGCCTGATCTAACGCGGCGTTGTATTCGCGCTGGTCGATGATCAGCAGCAACCGACCCGCCCTCACAAACGTGTTGTCGCTGATGTTGAGCCGCGTGACATTGCCGGCGATCTGTGGAGCAATCGAGATCGCAGTGCCCTCGGTGTATGCGTCGTCAGTGCTCTCCAGTCCGGCAGTCGCCCGCCAATAAATGACGCCTGCAATGATAGCGATGGTCACGATTGCGATAAGGATAATGAGTGGCCAGCGGCTTTTCCCGCGCAGACCGTCCTGGCGATCGTCGTCACGCTCGCGCCGCTCATTGTCGTGATCAAGGCGTTGATGCGCCGGTACGCGCCGCTCGTCGACGCTCGGCCGCTCATCGCGCGGCGATCGCTCGGTCGTGGCTACATCATTCTCGTTGGTCTCGTTCACTTCGTCTGCACCCTGTAACGAGTCGCCGCGCACACCATGTGCCGTCTCGCTCTCTCCGCGCGCGGTCTGTCAAGGCAGAGGTACCTGCTGCACACACGCGCACTACAGCGCGTCGAATCTCCCCCTCACTCGGCGCAATCCAGAGTCGTTGTGCAGGCGTGTTCGGCCTGCCTGTGCCAGCGTCGGTGGTGCTTCGAGTTGTCATGGATTTATCGCACCATCTATGGAGAGAGCACAACGTCCCGCCTGCAACTGCCGGGAATTCAGCGCTTTGACACTTCTGAATGTGCCGGTCATGGTTGTAGATGAAGGTCAGGACTCGCCAATTCGCCGTAACAAAGCTATCGCGGCGACGAGGGCGTGTAATTCCGTCGGCTCAAGCCTTGCTACAGCAGTCACAAGCCAAGCCCGCTTCGCGGTGCGGCGCTGGCGTCTTTTGTCCATCCCTCTCTCGGTCAGCGCGAACAGCACCTGACGGCCGTCCGTCGGGTGCGGTTGGCGGTGGACCAGTCCTTCCTGCTCGAGGCCTGCAAGAATGGCCCCCATCGATTGAGGTTTCATCGCTTCAGCACGCGCCAGGTCCGCGGTCGTCATCATTCCGCTCTGGTCCAGCCGCGCCAGCGCACCCATTTGCGAAAGGTTCAATCGGCTTGGATCAGCTTGTGACCGCAACCGCCGCAGGAGCTGTCCGACCGCGAGCGTGAGATCGTCGACAACGGTTTCCACCGAAGGGTCGGGAGCAGGCGACATAGGGAACAGGATAGGACTGGGAAGGCAGACTCACAAGTCTGCCTTCCCAGGCCGCCTTCCAAGTTCTTCTTCCAAAATCTGAGCACCGCTGGTCGTGGCAAATCGCCAATGGCTCTGACTGGACCGACGTCACGTTACCGTGTGGACAGAGACCATCGAACCCGACATTAACAGTGAGGCGGGACGAGGCGAGGAGTTACACGCCCCGCTGATCTCCGAGCTGCGCAACGTTGCAGGGGAGATCAATCCGGTGGAGCAATGTAATAGGTTGAGGGATCGCCCGGGGCTGCGCTGGCAGACCACTCCGAAGCTGCGCGGTGAACCTACCGACCGATTGTGGTCTCATCGAGGCCCAGCGCTGCACTGAAGCACCATTCACGATGGTGAAGCTCGCGTCGCGGGTTTGGTAGCGGCAAGCGTTGAGCGTGGGTTAGGCGCTCACCATCGCGCCTTGCCTCAGTGTCGGCGGATCGGCATGTAGGCGCGGTCCGGGCTTCCGAATCAACAACAGCAGCCGCAAAGTGACGGTGGATTACCCGTAGGGTTTGAGCCGAGGAACGAAGACGTAGCGAGCCAGGTCACAACCGATGCACTACGCGGGCGGCGCGTCCTCGGCTTTAATTGGCGCTAGCCGATCATTAGAATAGTCGTTCCAGGTGGAAACACCTCAATCCAGCGGAAATCGCAACACTCTGAAATTGCACCCCCCGCTTCCTCGCTTCAAACGGCAGCGCGGCACCGAGACCTGAACAGTTGCTTCGTGCCTAACCTGCGAAACGGCGGTGTCTTCAATTTTACTATTGACTGATCAAGAGCATCACAATTTTATCTGTATTCATAAGACGCTTCGGTCTGCCCCTGATATGACTGCGGGTGCAACTGATCGCGTGTACCACAAGATGAATATCGTCAATTTGCTCGAAGCGAGGGAAACACCGCTGAGGAGGCCGCCCCCATAAAATGGGATACTCCAATTGACGCATTACCGGCTGGCGGCGGCGCGAAGAATCCTGATCAAGTCCGGTATTCGGGTGGACGCCCGCCAGCCAATGTGCTCGTTGCGCCGGACCAGACATTTGCAGGCGCTGTCGCGCTCTGCTGGGCTGGTTGCGAGCGCCTCTGGGACCTGCGACACCTGAGCCGCGGCTGCCTTGCTCACTGCACCGAGACTCGCCCCGTCGAGCAGTGATGACCGAGACCGCAACCGATCGTCGGTTTGGTGCCAGCTCAGGGCCACAGGGATGGATAAGCGCGACGATTGCCGATCAATCGGTGCCGGTTACCGCACGTGGGCGATGTCGATCGCGTCAGCGAGCCGCGTCAGTAGCGCCTGCGTCAAGATCACCACGTCCTGGTCGGTGTCGACTGGGCCGTTAGCCGTGAACCGTACCCTCTGGCGTCGTATGGGCTGTGCTGGATTCTGGGGCACGATCGTCCAATCTGCTTCCAACGTCGCGAGTCCCGCACTGGTCACGTCCAGATTGCTGATCGTGATGAAGATCCTGTCGTTTGGCGTCGCCACCGGCAGCTGGTCGGTGATCAGCGCATTGGGACGCCGGGCTGCCAGGAGGCCGGTCAAATAGCGAGTGACCTCGATCGATAAGCGGCTAGCCCATCGCCCATGAGGGCTGCGCTGCAATATGTTACCGTTGCGAACGAGGATATCCTGGGTATCGAGATAATCGGGAACGACCACCCGCCTAATCTCGATCACCGGCACTCGGTCGCCGAATGCCACCGTTGCCACCGGCGCATCTGATGGTGTCAGCGTGTAGAGAGCAAGTGGCGGCGATGCACATGAGGTCATGAGCAGCAGACTCACGATCACGGTCGCGACGGCAGGATGCTTTGCCTTCACAAGGCTCATGGCCTGCGGCCTGTCAGCAGGAGTTGCGGGTTGCGCTCGATGTCGCTGGCAAAGCCGCGCAGCGCCGACGCCGTTACTGCCAGATCTCGGAGCGTCGAGTCGAGATTGGCACGGGTTTCACTGCGCCTCGACATCAGGCTCCGCACTTCGTCCAGCGTCTCGCTGGCTTGCCGGACCGCCTGGTTGGAGGACACGAGCAGATTATGCAGATCAGCGCCACGCTCACTCACTTGCCGATCGCCGGTCGTGATGAGTTGCGTGGTACGGGTCAACGTGTCATCCAGACGCTTCTGTAAATCGGTGATCGCGCTCGCCGCAGTCGCAACAGTGCGAGACGATTCCTGCGCCGTGGTTTGCAGCTTGGTAACCAAGACCGGCAAATCGCTTTCCAGTAGGTCGGACAGATCGCGCAAGCTTTGCAGCGTCGCGTTGGCGTTTTTGACCAATTCGCCCCACGGGAGTTGGCTGAGCTCCGCCTGCACCCGTTGGACGGTCGACAGTCGTGTCGGGATTTCCGGCAGGCTGGTTACGCGCGGGTGCAGTGCTGCGGGCGAGGAGGGGTAGAAATCGAGATCGATCTGCGACTGACCGGTGACGAAGCTTTGCGTGACCAGCTCGGCCCGTAGGCCCCGTGCCACCAATTTTGAAAGATCCAGCTGCTTCAGCGACGTCCCTTCGTCGCCCGTGACGCGGATGCGGTCCGGCTCGAGCTGTAGTGTTACCGGAATGTAGGCGGTGCGTGTCTGCGAATCAAATTGGATCACGATGCTTTGCACGGCACCGATGCGCACACCGCGAAACGTCACGGGCGCACCGACAGAAAGGCCACTGATCGAGCCCTGGAAGACGACCGCCGCCCGCGTCGTCGAGCCAAAGAGCCGGAAATTGCCGAACAGGATGATGGCCGCCAAGGCCAGGGCTAATCCTCCGAACACGAATCCGCCGATGGCTGTTTGCCGCTCCACTGCCATTGCGTTCACCCCCTACTAGCAGCTTCGGGCACAGCATGCCCGCGCCGCAAGAATGCCTGCACACGCGGGTCGGTGCACCGTTCCCGCAGCTCCGATGGAGAGCCGTGTGCAATCCCCGTTTTGGTCTGCGCGTCGAGAAAGATGCCGTCATCGGCGATAGCAAACAGGCTCGGCAGTTCATGGCTCACAATGACAATGGTGGCACCAAGGCCGTCGCGAAGATTGAGAATCAGGTCATCGAGCCGGCTGGAGGTGATGGGGTCAAGGCCGGCAGACGGCTCGTCGAAAAACAGGATGTCCGGATCGAGTGCCAGCGCGCGTGCCAACCCGGCGCGCTTTCGCATACCGCCACTGAGCTCCGATGGAGCCAGGTCGATGGCATGCTCCATGCCGACGAGGCCGAGCTTGAGCGTCACCAGGCGCCGAATCGCGCTGTCATTCAACTTGGTGAACATCTGCATCGGCAGCGCGACATTCATCCCAACTGTCATCGCGCTCCACAGTGCTGCATTCTGGAACAGCACGCCGAACCGCCGCCGTCCAAACTCTGCCCGCCGCAACTTGTCGCCCGCCCAATAATTCTCGCCCTCGATGAAGAAGCTGCCGGCTCGGGGACGCAACAACCCGATCATTGATTTCAGCACGGTGCTTTTCCCACAACCGCTGCCCCCCATCACTGCGAAGATGCTGCCGCGCCGCACGTCGAAAGAGAGGTCGTGCTGGATCACCTTTGGCCCGAACGCCAGCGTGACGTCGCGCAACGCCATAAGCGGCGGCTCGCCGGATGAGGCAATGCGGGGATCACTCATGGGTCAGATGCCAATCGCATCCGCAATGACCGCGAACACAGCGTCCATCGCAATGACGCCAACGATTCCGACAACAACCGCCCTCGTTGCTGCAACACCCACGTCGGCAGCGCTCCGTCCGGCCTGCAGCCCGATCTGACAGCTTGTCACCCCGATCATGATCGCAAACGCGATGGTCTTGACGAAGCCAAACACGAATTGGTCGAAAGGGATCGCATCAAGTGTCTGATGTAGGAATCCAAGAGCAGTGATGTTCAACATGGAAATGGAAACCACGAAGCCGCCAAGCATGCCAACAAGGCATCCGTAGAGATAAAGCAACGGCATCATGAAGACGAGGGCGAGGACCGCCGGCAGAATGAGATATTCGTAGACGGGGATACCAACGACTTCGAGTGCATCGAGTTCCTCATTGCCCCGCATGGTTGCGATGCGCGCGGCGTAGGCTCCGCCGGTGCGACCTGCCATAACGATCGCCGTCATTACCGCGGCCATTTCGCGCACCAGTGCGAGACCGACCAGATTGGCGACGAAGATATCCGCGGCGAAGCGGCGCAACTGCACGGCGCCCACAAAGGCCAGAATGGCGCCGAGCAGGAAATTTACGACGCTGACGATGATTAGCGCAGACGGTCCGGCCGCGCGTATGTTGTCGAACAGGTCGACCGCCCGCATCAACGCTGTCGCGACGACCGCCCGCAATCCGCCTTGCACCGTGGTGGCCAGCAACTGGCTCAGCGCTCCGAGCCCCGTGAGCATGTCGAGCGTCTTGCCGCCGAGCCAACTAAGCGGTCGGAAAACTCGCCGCAGCGGGGGACCGGGCGGCGCCATACGATCGGGCAGCAGCCCAAGCATCTTACGCGCGGCTTCCGGCAGGGTGCTGCTATCGATAGTGAGAGCTGCAGTCACAGCGGCCCGTTTGGCGTCCCAAAGAAAGGCAATCAGCCCGCTATCCCAGCGGCCGAGATGGGTGGTGTCGAACACCAGCGTGTTACCACCCAAGCTGCCGAGTGGGTGATCGATGGAGAATTCCGGTATGCGACCGGACTGTGCGATCCAGTCCCCAGCGAGAACAAGGACCGTGCGCCCGTTCATACGGCGAAGCTGCCAGCTGGGCGACGTGTCTTCAAGCGGTGGCGTCAAGTCGTTCCCTCGCAGTTAAAGGGAGCCACCAATGCACGACGGGACTATGCCGACACCGCCCGTTGAGACTGACCTAACGGAGACGACCGTGTCGTTGCACCTGGCTCATCGAACCCGCAGAACCGGCTTGCGGATCCTTTTGCATTCTGGCGGTGCCGCGAGCTTGCCCCACAGCAGTTTGCTTCGTACTACCAGTGGTATCGCTTCGGCGACTATGCCTTGCGTCTCGCTATTTGGCAAGATGTCTCAACATCACCTGCGCCGCCCTCCCGACTCTCGCGTCCCGATCCGGCTGAACAGCATTCAGCCCGAAACTCAGGGCGGAGGGCAAGTTGTTGCCGGATTTCCACGGCACTGCCGCCTGGGACATTGTCCTCTAGCGGACTTGGTCGAATGCCTCGGCGGCCATTGCATTATGGGAATGGAGCAACTCCACGACGAATCGGCAATCCCTTCCTTAATTCATAGAGTCTGGAATACAGAGGAGCACGCTAAATCCAAGGCTTCGCAAGCGCTTTCAGGCGCCCGCGGACTCGGCAGGTGACATTTGCAGCGCAACTTGGTCCTGCACAGGCGGTACGAGTCTACTGTCTACCGGAGGCAGCCTACTCATAAAGCTAGCGGTGATCCCGTCGATAATATCGTCGACATTGGCCTCGACGAGTGGCTGAATTTGGGAAAATGATAACTTACAATTAAGATCTTCGGACTGATCAACGTGTCGCCGAGCCCGACACGATGATCCGCTCAGGTTCGAGAAGCCTCAACTGTCCATCGGTGCCCGCTGCCAACGTGTGCACGTAGAAATACGTATCGACGCCATCCGTTCCGTTCATTACGGGAGAAGGCGCCGATAGAATCAAGACACCACCACACTCCCCAACCCAATCGATATGTCGATGACCGTGCACAACTACGACACGACCTGCCAACCTCTGCAGCCTGCGCAGGAACCAGGTTCCGTTGATGAGAGCCGTCCCGATACGCTCGGACAATGCCTTCGCCGGCCGAGGATATTCTATGACATGGTGGTGCAGGCCCACGATCCAATGGGCTCGCGGGTACAGTTCGAAGACGATACCTAGAGCGCGAACCTGATCCGCGGACACCAGTCCGAGCGCGTTGGTAAATGAGAAATGCGTTTCAGCATTCGAATTCAATACTACGATTCCCAGGTTGTCATCGGTCTCGGGCGGCAACACGAGAGGAAATACCGACGTCCACAACGCGGCGATCGACCTTGATAGCCGCGCTGTTCCCCGATCCGCAAAGGTCGCCATGCCGTTGGCATGAAGTCTCAGCACGTCGGCGAGCTTCGGTCCGAGTCGGCCTGCCTCGCGCTCGATAATCCGACACCGCATACCTTGAAGCCTGCCAAACGCCGACATCGCTCGTGCCAGGCGGAGCCGCTTGGTCGGGCTGGTTGGAAGCTCAATCCGGGCCGGGTTTGCCCGGTCTACTACGTTGACGTCATGATTACCTGGCAGCGCGATCACACGCTCCGCAAGTCCAGGGTACGCTTCCAGAATCTCGAAAAACTCTGCCCACTCGGCAGAGCGACCAGCGTCCGTTAGATCTCCTGTTATCATGATCACGTCCAGAGGCTGTACCTCGTGGATTTTGGCCAACTGGGCTAGTGTCCGCCGTAGCCGCTCGTTGCCGCGTGGCCCGGACCGACCGCTCTCGACACGAAATCCGTAGCGCTCGCCGACCGTGTGGATGTCCGACAAATGTGCGACACGCCAAGTACGATCCCGAGACGTCCGCGCCGAGTAGGCACCAAGATCGCGTGGCTGGGCCATCAGCGCGTCGGCGCATCCCCAGATCAATGCAGCAACAGCCCAATAGCCCGAGATCAGCACCACGCTGTTTGCGAGGATGGCAGTAAACCATGCCCAAGGCGACATGGGGTCCGACAGTCCGATAATCCAACGTGATGTCGGCCACATAACGACGATGATGCCAAGTCCTAACGTGAAGACCACGCCCCCTGCCGCAGCGGCTATTCCAGCGCGAACAGACTCGCGTCGGGTGTCCGGCATCCCAGACGTGACCAAGCGGTCGGCAAGATGTCGAAGTCCCTCTCTAAACGCGATATAGGCCGGCTGGACGGCCAGAGCGTTCACCGACCAGAAGCAAGTTTCGGCGAGCCGGAGAATTGGCGGGCCCACCAGCCATCCGACCGCGACGAGTGGTATTAGTAGCAGAGTGGTCCCGATTTCGGTGAAGACGGTGGCGGCCTTCGAAAGAGTCGAAGCGAGCCACATTGAAACAAGCAGCGGTACTGCTCCGAGCAGCAGGCCTGGGAAGCCGACGAGCAGCATCCAAGCAACCGCGAGCTTGGGCAGGCTGACTTCGGATAGCAGGCTGCCAGCCAGTGAGATAAGCGTTCGTTGTTTAGTGCTTAAGGCATCGTCCTCGAAATCGCCGTCACGTGGATCGAGGACCGGTTTCATCGGATTCTCTCTGGTCGGAGCCGCTTAACCTTTACGCACACCCTCCGCCCACACAGAAGGTACCCTGTCCGACAGCTCTACCGGTCCCGGTGGCAGGTTTTCTGGATAGCGATCCCAGTGGGTACGGCGATGACTACCAGGATTGTGGTGTCGACGACAACCCTCGCGTGCAGGACAAGAGTGCACCTGTTGCACTTGTGTAACGCGTGGAGTCCGAGCCAAGAACGTCGACGCCCCGTAATGCCAGACATCGATGTACGGGCAGTAATTGAAGCCATGCCTGGTTGCACACGCTCGTGGTCGGAGCAAGGCTCGACTCCCCCGCGCATCAGGGCTAGGCAGGATCTGCCGGGGGGCGCCGCCACTAACGTCGTCAAGGGCGTTCAGCGTATTCCTGTGAAAATCCTTACACATAGATTCGACCGCATCGCTGCCGGCGTAACCAGCCCAGACATGTCGGTCGAGGCAATTGTGACAATTCGCGCGCTGCCTCTTGTGGTCGGCCTGGAAATCGCTAACAGATTGCACGTTGCCTCGGGATGGGCACGCAGGGCCACGATCAGTTCGCCGATCACTCACCATCAGGAGCGCTTGGCAGCCGGGAGGGTATTGGCGACCAGTACCCTGTATCCGCCGATCGCGCGTTCACAACCGTGCGATAATCAGGGCGGCGTGGAAGCCTGATCGCCCAGTCCTGCCTAGCCCTTCGCGCGGCATGGAGATTGGCAGATGGTGTGCTGATTCCTTCAGGAATCGGCGGTACGGTCATACGGTCGCCGGCGATCCGGCGTACCGGCTCATCGATGGGAACCTGTGGTCACACGAGCATCGTGATGTTCGGGCAAGAGGCGAGGCCGCCCCAAAGTACGAGCGACCAGATTGGAGCCCCGGTCGTCTCCGGTAGAGGAGACCAGACCGACCGATCGCCGATACGAGTTGCCGGATAGCGCCGTAAGCAGCGCCGGAACGAATACGAGACTTGCCACCAACGTGCAGCTGAGGCTGATGAGCAGAAGCTCACCCATCGAGGCTGTTCCGGCCTCCGCTGAAAGCGCGAGTGAGCCGAAGGCGGTTCCGGTGGTGAGGGCGGAGAAGGCGACCGCCCGCGCTGTCGCTGAGGCCAGCATTTCGCGCCGCCCAGCCCGCCAGTTCATCACGAAATAAATATTGAACGAAACGCCGACGCCAAGGAGCAGCGGCAAAGCGATGATGTTCGCGTAATTGAGGCTGAGCGGCAGCAGTACCATCACGAGCACAGTGAGCGCGGCCGACAGCAGAAGCGGTGCCAGCACCATCGCTGCGTCCCTGAGGCGCCTGAGTGCGACGAGGAGAATCACCGCGATCGCAAGCAGCGCCGCCACCGCCGCCGAACGGAAGGCGCCAACGATAGTATCGCTCGTCGCGACGACGGTTACCGCCGTCCCGCCCGCCTCGGGCGCGACGCGACTCACCTCAGCCACAAACCGATGCAGACCGGCGCTGTTGCGTGCCGACGCCACCGGCAGCACCTCGATGCGGGCCTGGCCGTCCGGCAGCACCCAGTCCCGCCGAATATCCGACGGCACCGAGGCGAGGCTCGCCGGCTCGGCTTGGAGGGCAGTGCGTAACCGGTCGAGCTCGCCCGGTAGGAACCGCGTCAGCGCCCGGCCAACCGCGCGTACCGTGCCATCGGGTGCATGCGCTACAGCGCGCAGATCCCCGGCAATGGCGGCAAGCGGACCACCCGGTGGCAGGAGTCGGAGTGCGGGGTCGATCTCAGTCAGTGCCGCGCGTGCCGCGGCGCGGATCTCGGCGGGTTGGGCTGGATGGAGATCGGGCGGCGGTAGCAGGGTTGGCGCCAAAATCTCCGCCGCGTCATTCAGCAGCGCAAACTTTTGCTTTTGCTCTCTTGGCACGAAGCTCGCGAGCGTGAGCACGCGAGAAACCACCGGCAATGTCTTGAGCTTTTTTGCCAGCACCTCAGCCTGGTTCACATTCGGCTCCAGGATGTCGATGCTGTAGGGGTTGCTCAGCGGCTGGTTCATTAGGTCGCGGAGCGTGTGCATCGCCTCGGTATTCGGATTCTGCGTATCGAGCGGGTCGGAATCGAAGGCCAGCCGTGGGGCGAGCGCGAGCGACGCGACCACGGCCGCGCCAAAGCCCGCGAGGATCCACACATGCCAACGGGCAATCAGCCGATCCGCCGTCCGTCCCCAGGCGAAGCCCACCTCGGCCCGTTCCTCGCGCGCGCGAAAGATGGTGATTGCCGCTGGAAGAAAGGTCATGGTGCAGAGAAAGGCGATCAACATGCCCGTCCCCGCAATCAGCCCAAGCTCTGCCACGCCGGCGAAGTCGGTCGGCACGAATGCGAGAAACCCTGCCGCGGTAGCAAGCGCGGCCACAAGAATGGCGCCGCCCGCCCGCCTCGCCGTGAGGTTGAGCGCCACCGCCATATCGCCCACCTCGTGCTGCGCCTCGCGGAAGCGGACTGCAAACTGGATCGCGAAGTCGACGGCGATGCCGACAAAAAGTATGCCGAACCCAACCGAAACGAGATTCAGTGTGCCGATCGTTGCTGAAGCGAACAAGAGTGTTGCCATCAGTCCGAGACCTAGGGTGCCGAGGATCGGGACGATCAACCGCCAGCTTCGCACTGCAAGCGTCAGCCAAAGCGTGATCAACAGGGTGCTGGCGATGAGTCCGGTCACGGTACCCTTCGCCACGGATGCGAACTGTTCATCCGCGAGTGCGACTGGCCCGGTAATCCGCACCCGCGCTTCGCCGCTCTGCACGAATGGCAGCTTCGCAGCCGCCGCGCGGATTGCTGCCGTCGCCGCCCCACCCGGCCTGAGCGAATGGAAGTCGAGCCGCGGCTTGAAGAGGACGAACTGGTACTTGCCGGCGAGATTGGACAGCCCGCCGCCCAGCAGCTGCTGCCACGAAAGGGGTTCCACGTGTCCCGAAAGCGCAGCTGCCATCGACTTGTGGAACGCAAGAAGCTCCGCGCTGTAGGGAGCGAGGTCCGCGCCGCCGTGCGTGACCCCTTGCCCGAGCAAGCCGAATGCGGAAAACAGCCCGCGCGCCGTGGGGTCCTGGGACAGCTTACCTAGGAAGGGTTGGGCGTCGATGATCCGGTTCAAAACTCCTGTAAGCTCTTGTGTCGATAGGAAAAGCAGCCCCTCCTTGGCAAGATAGGGCGAGGCTCCAGGCCGGCTCACCGTGCTGAAGAGCTTATGATCGGAGCGCAGCGCCTGGGCGAGACCGCGCGCCGTCGCCTCCGCCTCCTCCGGTGCCTTGGCGTCGATGACGGCGACCAAAAGCCCCTGGAATTGTGGGAATTGGCGTTCGAACAAAATCTCTCGCTGCCGCCATGGTAGCGACGCAGAGAACATTTGGTCGGTATCGGTGTTTACCCCGAGATGGCGGCTCGCATAGACACCCGCGCCCACGGCAAACACGACTCCAGCGAAAAGCACCACCCAAGCATGCCTTCGGCTTATGTCGACGAGTCGTGCAAGCAGGCGCTGAAACCCCGACCCAGCCGGCACCGTACGGCGCATCACACCGCACCGCCGGAAAGGGTCACGGCTTTCCGCTCCAGTCCGGCCGCGAGCGCAGGCGCGCCACCGCTTGCGAGCAGCGCCTGGAAATCCGAACGCTGCACCGCCACGCGGCTAATCGAGCCGTCCGTCAGCACATCCACCACCTGCCATCCCGCAGGTCCCTGCCGCATGACATAGTCAAGTTTCACCGGCGAATCGTCCGCGCGGATCAACTGCGTCTGCACAATAACCTCGCCGTTGCCCACCGGACGCACGCTGGGCAGGACTTCGAACCTTTGTCCATCGTAGCCGTTGAAGTTCGAAACGTAGCTGGACACCGTATAATGGCGAAACACCTCTGCTAATTCTGCCTTTTGTGCATCCGGCATAGCCGCCCACGAGAGCCCTATCGAGGCTGCCAATACAGCATTGAGATTGAACACCTGCTCAAGAACTGGTTCGAGTGCCCGATAGCGTTGGTCGAAAGATATGCCGGCGCCGGACTTCATCGTTGCCAACAAAGCATTGTCCAGACGCTCGATCGGCGCTTGAGGCGCAGTATTGGTGGCATCGGCAAGGGTTGGCCGCCACGGCGCGGCTGCAATCACGGCCGCGATAGCGAGGCCAAGGGCAGTGCGACGTCCCACATACGGGAAATGTTGTGCAAGCATTGTCCGTTCTCTCGTGTTGGTGCGAACGCTCACGCGATCCGACAGTCGGCAGCGAGGTGGCCGGTGAACCTGTGCCAGATCTGGGTAGCCCCTAACTCGGGAATTCCTATGAAAACGCGAAGTCGAAGATCGCCACGACGGTCCACCGACAGCCGCGTCTGGTAGGAAGCGCCGTCACGTGGATCGGTGATCTCACCATGCCAGGCGTCTGTTGGACCGGCCTGGTTGGCGGAGATGATGGTCAACCCGCATTGCGGGCGTCCTTGTACGTCGGTTGGCATTGGCTCGCCGGCCGCGCGGTCGATGCCCACAATGCGACCGCAGAGCCCGCCGCCGCACTGCCCGATCTGCACCACGCCATGACCATTTGCCGTCAACCAGTCGCCCTGCATGCCTGGCGATGGCACCGCTGACACTGCCGAGGTCGCCAGCATGAGGACAAACAGGGCCGCACAGCAGGCGAGCCGATGGAGACGTGATCGCCTGAACATTAGATCCGTCCTGGCTTAGCGAGATGCCCAGCGATATGGATTGCGCCCCGCGTCACGGAATGGCCACTTTCAGCAAAGCTCTTCTCCCAAATCCGCATTACTCATGCCGCCGAGCAGATGCATCGCGTATTCCTGACGGGTGAGCGGCGGACCAGCGCATTCCACGAGAAAGAAGATCTACGGCACTCCAGCCGAGTCTTGATCGCGACCCGCATCCGGGCAGCGCTGCTGTGGCAAACGTAAGCTGCGCGGCGTCTGGCCCGTTGGTCACGATGACGCCAGAGGGATCGATGATAAGGACGGAGTCGGCGAGGATTGCGGAATGCTCGGCATAACGCTCCCTCACCTGCGCCTGGTCTTGGTTTCATGCCATGGATCGGCGCGTTCCGGCCTGCGCGTCGACGTCCCTTGTCCATAGCTCTCGATAGATAGGACGCGCGGAGAACGTCGTTGCCAAAGATGAGAAGCGTACAGAGCGCTGTGAACGGCCGACATCATTTGTACTGGCCATATCCATCGGTCCGAACGCACCTGCGCGGGCTCAGCGATCGTTGCCGCGAAGTGAGGAATGGTGTTGGAAATAGGTTCGCTTAGTTTTGGGGCGATCATCACACGGCTCATTGCTATCGATGCGCCAAATCGGATGCCACCCCGCTTTTCACCAACAGATATTCTCGATCGAAGCCATCGATAAGGGCGATGGGTCGCGTGTTTCCTCATCGGGCTTGGCGGTCGGACTATATGCAAAGCCGAACTGAGCATGACCGATCGGGGGCGGAGCTTCTGGCCCCCGCAGGTGACCTGGATCGGCTCCACACTTTGGAGGAAGTAAGTAGGCTGTCGGTGAACGTGCTTTTGCCCGGTCTCCTCGACGCAGAGGGCCCACCGTGGCCAAATTGGCTGCGCTGCCAATTCAGGCAGCGCCGTCGGCACCATCGCAGACCGACGGGTCCGCTACGCCAGCGCGATCACCATCGCGCCGGGTGAGTTCAGTTCGTCTCTCGCCGCACCTTAGTTGGCGCGAGCCTTCAGCTGCATTGGACTTCTGGTCAGCGTCAGTTACAACATAAGTCCCACGTGCCCTGTGCCAATTTCGGCACTTGGCCACGAAACGGCCCCATACTTGGGGAGGTTGCACAGGGAAGCTTCATGCAATTCCTGCAGGGCCGGGTAGACACAGTCACAGATCCGGTCAGTAATTCGACCGCCCTGACCCAGATCATCCTGATACTGACCGTACTTGGCTGCGCCATGTCCGTCTTCGCGGCGCATTGGCGCATAAATCGCGGCTGAACTCACGGTGTCGTGAAAGGCGCCGACAGGCGCAGCAGACCCCGGTCGCAAATCATGCAGTGCATTGACAGCGCCGTGTCCAACTCTCGGTCCCTTATCTCGGTGCATCAGCACCGTTAGGCAGGTAAGACAACTGATACATTGCCGAACAGGGTATCATATTCACACTCAATTCCGATCGACTCCGTCCTGACCGCGACGCCACTGCGGCTTACACCTCGGGAGAGAAATAGGTCGAGTCTACAAATGCATGGTCTGCCTAGGGAGCGACACAGTCTTGGTCTAAACGCACTACGTAGCCAGTCACACCGCGGCCGTCACCTAGTTCGCGGATGAGATTTCCACACGTCAATTTCCGAATTAAACGTCAATGCCACGGCACTAATTTTACCGAGTCACCTTAGTCAGGAACGCAACATGACATATGCCGCCGTAACCTGTCGCGGCGAGTAACCAGGAAGGGCCACCAGACAGCCGGGCTTTGCTTGCGCAGCGCCGGCCGCCGCCTTGCTATTTTTGGTGGCTCTCTACCAGGTGAGTGGGATCAGCCCTGAGCACAGCGCGCCTGAATTGCGAGCCGCCCCGCCATTGCCGCTGCAGGTCCACTCGGGCTGCGCGCAACCTGCAAGCATGAGTAAGACTCCGCACAGGACAATGAGTTTTGATGTCATCTCCGCTCTCATTCCCTCATCGTCGGCCCGCGCGGTGGGCCGCCCTGTCGCTCGGGAAGGCAGGACCCCAGCTTATCGTCGGCAACAGCTGGATCCAACCCCTTCGGTGCGGCGCGGTTCGCGCCGCGGATCCCTGATCAGAAGCACCGACGCCGCTACGGCTTCGACAAGCGATTTGCCAAACCGTTGCTTAAGATTCGGGAGGTTTCGGGACCGCGCGAAGCGACATTCCCAGGCTGCGGAGCCCCCTGTTCGAGGGGCTTGCCAGGATATCGTGTGAGATAGCTGTCGGCAACGTGGCCGCAGGGCCGTGCGGCGGCTGGGTCGCGGTTGGCACACGCGAGATCGAGAGCAAGGAGGCTGTGAAGTTCGTCGTGATCGCGGCAATATCGTTTTGCTGAGAGCGGCGCATGCTCGCGGCAGCACGCTGAACATCTCGCGCAGGCGGAACTCGAAGGCGTAGGGCCACTTCTTCCCGAAAGCACTCTACGGGCTGCAGGCACGGATCGAGCAGACCATGGGCAAGCACCAACGCATCAAGCAGATTGCGCTATGCTGCAACAAAACCAACACACAATCTAGCGCGTGGGGATCGCCACATCCGCCTTGCCGATCTCAGATTCTACCTGGACGCCGAGTGGAGGTTGTGCGAACTTTAGATGGATTATGGTGGGTGGGTCCGCAAGCCCATCTTGAGCATGATCGGCTCCGGAAAGTTCTCCAGCGACCGGACGTTCGCCTAGTGCGCGGCGGAAGTCTGGAACGCATGAGGTTGCCCAACGCCATGAGGGCCACACACGTATGACGATCTCGCCACTCGCAGGTCAACCTGCGCCGAAGGAATTGCTGGTGGATCTGGCTCGTCTGGAACGCCAGTATGTCGAATGCCAGCCCGATCCGGACGACCCCGCCCAACGGGTCAGCTTTGGCACCAGCGGGCACCGGGGTACGCCGTTCCACGCCTCGTTCACCGAAGCGCACATACTGGCGATCACCCAGGCCATCTGCGATTATCGGCGCGCGCAAGGAACCACTGGCCCCCTGTACCTGGGCAAGGATACTCACGCTCTCTCCGGACCGGCCCAGTCTACTGCACTCGAAGTCCTCGCCGCGAACCAGGTGCCGACCATCATTCAACGAGACGATGGATTCACACCGACCCCTGTCGTCTCGCACGCGATCCTGGTCCATAATCACTCGCGTAGCGATCGCCTTGCCGACGGCATCGTCGTTACACCTTCGCACAATCCGCCAGAAGATGGTGGGATCAAGTACAATCCAACCAACGGCGGGCCTGCCGACACTCATGTAACCCAATGGATTGAACGTCGGGCCAACGAACTCCTGAAGGCCGGCAATAAAGCCGTGAAGCGAGTACCGTTGAACGCTGCCGTCCGTGCGGAAACGACGTACCAGCAAGACCTCGTGCTTCCTTATGTTAGGGACTTGCGCAATGTCATTGATATGGATGCCATTCGCGATGCCCAACTTGCGCTTGCTGTGGACCCACTAGGTGGTGCTGGCGTGCATTATTGGGAACCGATCAATAGCATCTATGGCACGGACATCACTGTTGTTAATGCAAAAATTGACCCGACGTTTTCGTTCATGACGGTCGACCATGATGGCGTGATCCGCATGGACTGCTCCAGCCCTTATGCGATGGCCGGGCTCGTCGGCCTTAAGGATCGTTACCGAGTTGCCTTCGCCAATGACCCCGACGCAGATCGGCACGGTATCGTCACGCCAACCGCGGGACTACTGAACCCCAACCATTACCTGTCGGTATCGGTCCAGTACCTGCTAACGCACCGCCCCGACTGGCCGGCAACGGCCGCCGTGGGCAAGACTCTGGTCAGCAGCAGCATGATCGACCGTGTTGTTAATAAGTTGGGTCGCCGGCTTTCGGAAGTGCCGGTCGGTTTCAAGTGGTTTGCGCCCGGCTTGTTTGACGGCTCATATAGCTTCGGCGGCGAGGAGAGTGCCGGCGCCAGCTTCCTACGGCGCGACGGCAGAGTATGGTCAACGGACAAAGATGGGCTGATCATGAACCTCCTGGCGGCCGAGATTACCGCCCGCACCGGCAAGGAGCCAGGCGAGCACTACAACGCGCTGACCCAGGAATTCGGCACGGCTTACTACACTCGTATCGATGCGCCGGCAACGCCAGAGCAGAAGGCGCGGCTGGCGCGGTTGGCGCCCGAGGCGGTTAGTGCATCGGATCTTGCAGGCGAACGGATCACCCAAAAACTCACGCGAGCGCCCGGGAACGGCGCGCCCATAGACGGTTTGAAGGTCGTCACACGTAATGGTTGGTTTGCAGCGCGTCCCTCGGGAACTGAGCCCATCTACAAGATCTACGCCGAGAGCTTCAAAGACCAGCGGCATCTGGAAGCACTGGTAGCTGACGCTCAGCAGATCGTGCTCGATGCCTGAACGAATCGTCTCACTTTCGTACATTGCTCGATGCGGAGTATCGACAAAGTTGTGCCGGCGCGGGACATGGGCCCGATGGGCGGCACAACCCGCCGTTGCCGCCATGAGGCTGCTGCGGGTCAGAGCGCTGGATCCAGCGTCGCGGTGTCGTGGGCAGGGTCACATGCAAACCTGGTCATTGGCGATTTCACCAACTGGCAACAATCTGGCCCTGAGCAGTTCGGTGTTGGCTCATCCGAACATCGCACGTTTCCGTGTTTTCAGTGGGTTGATCTGCCTTCAGTCTGTGCATTGCTCCGGTGCTTACGCCGCGTTGCGCAGATGGGCGCATAGCTATCGGCGCCCCATTGTGCTGAACGTCCGGTTCCTGGATAGCCTGGCAGCCCGATCCACGGCCGCATTGGGTCGGGAAGAGCCACTTGGTGGAAGGGGTGGTTTTCTGTCGGTTTGCTTCTGAACGTAGCACCTCAGATACCGGTCATTCGCCTTACGGCCGAGGAAGGAGCCGATATGGAGGTGAGAATCATTCGGGTCATGGCCGTCTCCCAGCGCAGAAACAGCGCACTCAGGCCGCAAACCCACAGTTTTCGAGAGATCGGCCAGGGTGCTCAGCGAGAGCCGAGTTTCAGCCGCTAGCTTTTCGGCGGCTCAAGGCTCGCTCCGGGCGGCAAGCCTATAAGAGACGGCGGCTCGTCAGGCATTAAGTGCCCATCCATCATCGCGCGATGTAGTTCTTCGTGAGTTCTGCCCGCCTCAGATGCGTCGTAAGCACGACCGGGGTCAAAAAGCACGCCGAGAGGGTTAGCGGCGAATTCCCGCGCAGTCCGCATATACTCGGACGATTTTGCCCAGTCGTGAAAATTGTCCACCTGCAATTCGACGATGTTCCGGTCGGGATCGGCGTAGTACATTGAGATAGTAACGCCATGATCGATGCAGAGCGAGGGTGTAATCCCCAACATCCGCAACCGCGCAAAGTTTCTGAACAGCTCGTCAAGCGAGGAAAACTCAAAAGCCATGTGATGGATGCCTGTGTGGCTGTCCTTGTCGGCATCGTCGGAGATGCCGGGAAAGGCAAGCAACGCGAGGCGATGGTTAGCGGCGTCGTTGGTCAGCCAAGCGCCAACCGGGGCAACGTACTGGGGCTTTAGCCCAACAACGGCCCCGTACCACTCGATCATCTCTTTGAGCCGCGTGGTCTTCAGAGTGACATGATGCAGCGTCGGGATTGTGTCCATCCTATCCTCCTGGGCTGCGATGTTGCCGCCCGTGGATCAGCGCAAACTGCTGCCAGCCCAACTCGTCCGCGACGGCAAGCACATCGTGGGCCGCAGTCAACATGTCATACCGGCCGCCAGCGTCGCGGGACCGGGCGTAACCTCGAAGGTCGGGCACTGCGAGGCTCCATCTATCGGGAACGATCCCCGCCAGCATCGGCGAGAGGCTCCGGCCCCCGCCGAACAGCCCATGTAGTGCCAATGCTCTGATCGGCCCTCGGCCATAAACTTCGTAGGCGATCATGCGACACTCCCACCATCGATCCGCGCCAGGTCCGTGCGACCGTAGCGCGTGCCGGCAACCGGATGTTTTGCCAGCACGTCGTCGATCCGCGCGACCTCTGCCGGTGAAAGCGCGATAGACGTAGCCCCCAGATTCTCCTCCAGATAAGTGCGCCGCTTCGTGCCGGGAATAGGTACGACGTCGGGCGCCCGATGCAGCAGCCAGGCAAGGGCAAGTTGGCTCGGCGTTACGGACTTCTCTCTGGAGAGTTCCCGAATGGCCTCCGCCAGCGCCATGTTACGATCAAAATTTTTGCCTTGTAGCCTCGGATCCCGCGCCGCGCGGTAGTCCCCGGCCATATGGTCCTCCGCACGCTTCGCTGTGCCGGTCAGGAAGCCACGGCCCAGGGGGCTATACGCCACGAATCCGATGCCCAAGGCGCGCAACGCTGGCAGCAACGACCGTTCGACGTCGCGCTCCCACAGCGAGTACTCGCTTTGCACCGCCGCGATGGGCTGCACCGCATGGGCCCGGCGGATCGTCTGGGCACTCGCCTCCGACAGGCCGAAATGACGGACCTTCCCTGCCGCAATCGCTTCCTGGACCGATCCGGCGACATCCTCGATCGGGACCGACGGGTCAACGCGATGCTGGTACAACAAATCGATGTAGTCGGTCTGCAAGCGCCGCAGCGACCCGTCGATGGCGGCCTTGATGTGCTCGGGCCGGCTGTTCAAGCCAGCGCGTACCCCTTCTTCGAAGGCATAGCCAAACTTTGTTGCAAGCGTCACCCGATCGCGGCGACCCTTGAGCACGCGGCCCAGAAGCTCCTCGTTGGCGAACGGGCCGTAGACTTCGGCCGTGTCCAGGAACGTGCATCCCAGGTCGATCGCGCGCAGGATCGTTTTCTCCGATTCCTGGTCGTCCGGCGTCCCGTAGGCATAGGTCATGCCCATGCAGCCGAGCCCGATCGCCGAGACCTCCAGGGCATTGCCGAGTTTTCGCTTTGGAATCAACGTATAGTCCTCCGTCGTGATGCGGGACCAGGCCCGGCTGCAACCCCGCCAGAACGAAACGTGCCGGGTTGACACAGAGGTAAACGCGGACGACCGCGCCGACTATGGCGCGATAATGCATGGCGTATGCGGCGGATCGCGTACAATCCCGCTACGCTAGCGACCCTTTTCATCTACGGAAGACCAGGATGCGAGGAAACGAATTCACAGAGTTGGCCGCGTTCGCGACCGTCGCCGAGCATCGGAGTTTCGCCCGGGCAGCATCGTCGTTGCGCATCTCGCCGTCCACGCTCAGCCAGAGCATCCGGACCCTCGAACAACGGCTGGGCGTACAGCTGCTGAACCGTACGACGCGCAGTGTATCGGTTACGGAGGCAGGGGCACGGTTACTGGCGCGGCTGGTTCCAGCCGTCACAGAACTCGAAGCTGCGGTGGACGAGGCACGCTCCACGCCGAGCTCGCCGGCCGGTACGATCCGGGTGCAGCTGCCTTGGCCAGCATTCTATACGGTGTTGGAGCCGTTTCTCGGTCCGTTCTATCAGGCGCATCCGTCGATCGTGCTTGATGTGACGTTGGAAGACGCCCCGACCGATATTGTAGCCGGCGGCTTTGATATTGGCATCCGTCTCGGGGAATTGGTGGAGCAAGATCTTATTGCCATTCCCCTTGGGGGCGGTGTCCGTCAGGTGGCCGTCGCGTCTCCAGACTATGTGGCTGAGCACGGCTTGCCGCAAACGCCCGACGAACTGCTCCACCATCGCTGCATCAATTGGCGTTGGCCGGGTCACACCGGCCTCTATAACTGGGAGTTCATGCGCGACGGTTCATGGTTCTCCGTTGCGGTGAACGGCCCGCTGATCGTATCGCACCGCGATGCAGCGCTGCGCGCCGCCCTCCAGGGCATTGGTATAGCCTACTGGAACGAAAAATTGGTTCAACCCTATGTCACCGAGGGCAAGTTGGTGACGATGCTGGAGGTGTTCTCGCCTCCGTTTCCGGGATGGCACTTGATGTATCCTCGCCAACGCCATCTACCCACGCCGGTGCGCGCCTTTGTCGACTTCATGCGCCGTCGTGCCCGCGACGTAACATGACATGGTGCTCACCGACGCTGGCGCCTGTGCCAGTTTAACTCCGACCTATTGGATGCGCTGAGCATCTTGCGCCACGCAAGTATTTTTTCTGAACAACCCTTTAGTGCTGCGTAACGTACCTGTTGATACTCCCTATCTCTCGAATTTTCTTAATCATTCCTGCCGTTGATCGCGTGCCGCGATTTGCCAATGGTGGGAACGAATGAGCCAGATGCCGGGCCCAACTATCATCGGTATGGTTTCTACTTCTGCTCATCCTCCCGCCATCGTCGGTAGCGCTACGGGCCAGTCAGTACCGTGATCTGATTCATACCGTGCAGCTTCGTGTGCTCACAGTCGCATTGTTCGAGCACAGCATTCACACGAAGCCGTCACCTCTCCACAGTCATTGCCACGGTCGGGTCATATTTCAAGCTGCGTCTCGTCTCTCGTTACGGCACCGCAGTAAGCTGTTCCCAAATCGATCGCGTCGGCGGTCTGAGCATCTGTAGGTTAATCGCGGTTATTTTCGGAGGCTCGTTCAATACTTGGTACTGTGCCATAAGTTCCTGTAAGGCTCAGTGTCCGTCCGGCAACAAATTGAGTCTTTAGAATCGGTTAGCAGCAAGCCTTGAACTCGCTGATTCTGTTACCATTTTCATCCCCCTTCGCCAATCCGGGGGTGTCCCGTGTGGA
>JASHVB010000519.1 GCA_030039695.1 Acetobacteraceae bacterium | reverse complement strand
GGCGACGCCGGTGAGGATCTCGATGGCCGAGATGATGTGGCCGTAGAGCGTCGCCGGCGCCATCACGCCGTAGCCGACGGTCGCCAGCGTCTCCAGGCTGAAGAAGAACGCATCCGCCAGCGCGCCCGGCCGCGCGTTGGCGATGCTGCCCGGCTGGAGCAGATACAGCGACGCGAAGAAGAAGTTCAGCACCAGCTCCAGCACCACGAACATCAGCAGGAAGCCGGGCCAGCTCAGTGACAGCGCGACGTGGTACGGGTCGCGCCAGTCGTAGCGGGCCGCCCCCTTCTTGCCGAGTTCGAAGGCGCCGAACTGCACCGTCATGGTGCCGTCGCGCAGCCGGCGGGTGCGCGGCCGCGTGGGCCGCTGCGGAGGGAATTTCGTGGCCATCCCGGCTGTGTGCGGCCCCGCGCGCGCCGAGGCAAGCGCCGAGATGCCAGCCGTTCGGCGGGGGTGGCATTCCTGGCGGCACGGTCACACGCCGGCGAACCAGTCATAGCCCTGGTTCTCCCAGAAGCCGCCGGGATAGGTGTTGGTGACCTCGATCGCCTCCAGGTTCTTGGCGCTCTTGAAGCCGAGCTTGGTGGGGATGCGCAGCCGCAGCGGCGCGCCCCATTGCGGCGCCAGCGGCTTTTGCTCGAAATCGAGCGCCAGAATGGTCTGCGGTTGCAGGGCGCTGGCCATGTCGATGCTGGTATAATAGCCATCGAAGCATTTGAAGGCGACGTAGCGGGCCTTGAGGTCGGCACCGACGCGGCGCAAGAACATGTGCAGCGGCACGCCGCTCCACTGGCCGACCTGGCTCCAACCTTCGATGCAGATATGCCGGGTGATCTGCCCCTGCTGCGGCAGCGCCATCAGCGCCTGCAACGTCCAGGGCCGTCGGTCGGCGACGAGGCCGCCAACATTGAGCACCCAGTTGTCCGGTACCGGGCGCACCTGCCACTCCGCGTAGTAGGCGTTGAAGCGGAACGGGCGAGTGATGGCGCTGGCCGGATAAGTCTCGGCCAAGTGCTGGCGGCTGAACAACGCCGCCTGGACCCGATCGTCGAAGCGCAGGATCGACTCAAGGGCGGCGTCAACCCCGGAATGGGTCGAAAGGTCGCAGCCGGTCAGCATCGTCAGCGCGCCGAGCGAGAGCGCGCTCCGCAGAAAGCCACGCCGGTGCAGCCGTGCCAGTTCAGGTCTGATCTCGGCCATGCTGACGGCCGGTTTGTTGCGCCGGCCGCTCATCGGCCTTCCTCGATCTCTGCCGGCACGGTGACGATCATCGACTTCAGCGTGCGCGGGTGGATTGCCACCAGCACGACATGGACGAGAACGAAGGCGACGATGCCGAACATGATGGTGAGGTGGATGCCGCGGGCGACCGGATAGCCACCAAACAATCCGACCAGCCAACCTAATTGTACCGGTTTCCAGATGGCGAGCCCGGTCATCACCTGCAGGATGATGGCGACGATGACCGCGCCATAGAGCACGCGCTGCACGGCGTTGTAGTGCCCGATATGGTGCCTGAGGCGAAACCGCAGCGCGGCGAGCAGGTCCTGCGTCACCTCAGCGGGACGCGGTGGCTTCAGGTCACGCCGGAAATGACCGCTAGCCAAGCCGTACAACAGGTAGGCGGTGCCGTCGGCGAACAGCAACCACATTGCGCTCAGGTGCCAGGCCAGCGCGCCGCCCAGCCAGCCGCCGAGCGTGGCCCAGTTCGGGAACATGAATGGCAGGCTGGGCGAGGCGTTGTAGATTTCCCAGCCGCTGAAGATCATGCAGCCCATGGCATAGACGCCGATCCAGTGCATGACGCGGATCGCAACCGGATGTGCCGGACGGTGTGTTTTGCGTCGGTTCATAGTGGATGTTCCTTGCCGCAGTGGGCCCCCGCGCCGCCGGCGCGGGAGCGGCCGTCACATCGGCGGCTTCACGCCGTCAACGCCGACTGCGACTGCGTTCGCGACGAAACCCGAGCCGGTTTCCGTCGCCTTGATGAAAACATCCTTCCCCTTGGACACCAAAGCCTTCGTGCCGGGGCGGAAGGTCACGATCGGAGCGGTTGGCGGTACCAGCACGTCCTGGTGGCCACCTTTGTACGTGACGACGAGGTGTGTAACGCCGCCCTGCGACTTCGACGCAGCGACGTCGCCATTGGTCATCGTGCTGCTCACATCCGGAACCGAGGTCGAGACCGCAGCGACATTGCCATTTGTCATGCTGGAACTGGTCCGCACGCCGCCGGAGAGCGTCGTGTCGGGGATCTTATCCCAGGCGTAGTGGCCTTCGCCCGTGCCGCGCAGCGACGGCGGGAAGATCACAACCTCCAGAGCGATCTGCGTCCCGCCGACGTTCTTGGTTGCGGTGCCAATGTAGCTGCCCTTTTCAACATGGTTGAGGTTCGATTTCTCAACTTGCAGGTATGTGGTCTTTCCCGTCAGAGCGACGGTGATCGGTTTGTGCGCATAGGTATCGACGGTCACCGAATCCGCGGTGGCCGACGCTATGGTCCCGCGCACACGTTCGGGCTTCCCCGTCGCGGCGAGTGCGGCGGATGAGGCAAGAGCGGAGGCTGCGATTGCAAGGCCTAGGGTTCGCTTCGGGCTCATGTGTTCTCCTGCGGAAATTGTCACGGTGCCAAGCGGCGCCGCATCGGCACCTGTTGATAGTGCGACCCTGCTGATAACCGCTTCGCAGTTGGGTAAAATCGATTTTAATTTCCGCAATGCAATTGTCCGGCCCTTTGCACCATTTGGCGAAAAGCCCCGGAATGTCGGTAAAGCGGACATTTACCGGTGCGTGGCGTGCGCCAGACCGGGGGCATTGCGTGGGCGCAGGCTGGCCATTCTTGCCAAGCACACAGTGCCGGTTTCGGCGGGGCGTCGCTCAAAGCACCCGACGTGACGGCCATCTGCTGCTCGCGACAGAACGAGGCGTGTTGAGCCGCGTCGTAATGGAATTGATTGTTACGCTTGTCCTCTCTCCGAGATCGGCGTCAGAGTCGTGTTTCGGCCACGCTCTTCGACCATGAGAAGAATGTACCAACATCGCCTGTCTTGCCGCCAGGGAAGTTAATAATTCG
Organism: Acetobacteraceae bacterium; assembly: GCA_030039695.1. Next base: position 7,546 of record JASHVB010000519.1, on the reverse strand, counting down.
CGCCCTGAGCTGGAATCCTGCCGGCTTCATCGCCGACTTCCAATGCGCGCAAACCGGACGCTCGCCGCGCGGCAATGTCGTCACGCAGCCGGGGTCGGCGTCCCGCAGCGGCATCACTTCTTCTTTGCTCGACGTGTTGATCAGAGGTGCGCCGGCATTGATGATGGCGCGCCCGCCATCCGAGCAGAATTCGCCGGCGAAGGAAGCCAGCATCAGCTCGGTCTGCCCGTGCTCGAACCGTTTGCCGATCCGCTGCTGCACCGCCTGAACGCGGTCTTCTGTCAGTTTGAACTCGTCCACCCGCTGCTTGCGCGCGGCAAGTTCCTGTTCCTTGCGGCGAGCGTGGTATTCGTCGGCTGCCTTGTCACGCCGGCGGCGCTCGTCGCGTTCGGCGAACAGGGCGGCAACCGAGAAAGGAACAGATTTGGTTTCTGACGTTGCACACTTCTCGCCAACCTGGATCACCAGGGCACTCACGCCGTCGGCAAGCCTCGCAGCCAGTCTCGCGCGCCGAGAGGTCGGAACCCGCGATCTTTATTCTACGTGCGCCTCGTATTTCACGCCAGATGATCCACCTTCATCTGCCACTTGCACCGGCTGCTTCAGGTGTATCGTACCGGGCCGCGCAGAGGGCCGCAGCCGCTCGCGAATTCCCTGGAAGATCACGTAGAGCGCGGGGATGGCGAAAATGCCGACGAACGACGCGGCAATCATGCCGCCGAACACCGGCGTGCCGACATGGCGCCGCGCCAGCTGTGAAGGACCAACCGCAACAACCAGTGGCAGCAGACCGAGGATGAAGGCGAAAGACGTCATCATCACCGGGCGGAACCGCAATCTGGCACCCTCGGTCGCCGCCTGCAGCAACGGCACGCCCGCAGCCCGCTGTTCCTTGGCGAATTCCACGATCAGGATGCCGTTCTTCGCGGCCAGGCCGATCAGCACCACCATGCCGATCTGTGCGTATAGATCGAGCGTCAGCCCGGCCAGCACGATCGCGCCATACGAGCCGACCACCCCGATGGTGACGGACAGCAGGACCGGCACCGGGATGGTCCAGCTTTCATACAAGGCAACCAGGAAGAGGTAGGCGAACAGTACGGCAAAGCCGAGGATGATCGCGGTCTTTCCCTCCGCGCGCTTCTCCTGGAACGACACGTCCGTCCACAACCCGCGATACCCGCGCGGCAGCGTTGCCGAGGCAACCCGCTCCATTGCCGCCAACGCCTGTCCCGATGAAACGCCGGGGGCTGGGCTGCCCTGCACCGTGACAGCCAGACGGTTGTTGTAGCGGATCAATGCCTGCGGGCCGATGATCGGCCGCACTTCGACCAGGCTCCGCAGAGGGATCATCTTTCCGTCACTGCTGCGTACGTTGATCCGATAAATGTCGCTGACCGAAGAACGGTCGGCGGCTTCGGCCTGCACCTGCACCTGCCAGGTGCGGCCGAACAGGTTCATGTCGTTGACGTAGTAGCCACCGAGCGAGGCCTGCAACGCCTGGAAGATGGTGGACGGCGTCACCTTCAGTACCTGAGCCTTGTCACGGTCGATGTCCAAGAACAGGGACGGCGTTGCCGCGGAAAAGGTGCTGAAAACGCGGCTGAGCTGGGGATCCTGATTGGCTGCAACCAGCAATCCCCGCAGCACCTGCCCCAACGCCCGGGGGTTCGCACCACCGGTATCCTGCAGCACGTAGCTGAAGCCACCGCCGGTGCCCAGGCCAATGATCGGCGGCGGGGCCAGCGGCACCGCACGTCCGCCCCCCAGCTCCCGGAGTTTCGCGCTAAGGCTGGCGATCATCGCTGGCGCGGTGTCGGATCGCCCTTTGCGCTCGTCGAACGGCTTTAACGAGACGATCAGGAATGCGGCGTTCGACTGCGAGTAATTGTCGATGAAGTTCAGCCCGATCGTCGCCGAGTAGTTGGCGATCGCATGCTCCTGCTCCAGCACGGCCTCGATCCGCTGCACGAACGCGGTGGTGCGGCCGATGGTGGCTCCGTCCGGCAACTGCACGACGACGAAGAAGGCGCCCTGGTCTTCTTCCGGTACGAAGCCAGTGGGGGTGATCTTGCCCAGCCCGATCACGCCGGCCATCGCCACCGCGACCATGACCAGGCCGATGATAGAAAACCGCACCAGCCGGGCCACCACGGCACCATAGGCGTCGCGCACATGGTCGATGCCCCGCATCAGCGCGCCGATTGGTCCGCGGCGCGGTCCGTGATGCGGCCGCAACAGGATCGCGCACAGCGCGGGCGACAGCGTCAAAGCGTTGATCGCCGAGAGGAACATCGCTACGGCCACGGTGACTGCGAATTGGCGGAACAATTCGCCGGAGATCCCGGGGATGAACGCAACCGGGACGAATACCGACAGCAGCACCAGCGTGATCGCGATGACCGGGGCGAAAATCTCCCGCATCGCCCGTTCGGTTGCTTCCGCGGGCGACAGCTCCGGGTGTTGCTCCATCACATGTTCCACTTGCTCGACCACCACGATCGCGTCATCGACCACGATGCCGATGGCAAGCACCACGGCGAGGAGGGATACGGTGTTGGCCGAGTAGCCGATCGCGTTCAGCACGATGAACGCGCCGATCAGGCTCACTGGCACCGCGACGGTGGGGATCAGCGTGGCGCGCCAGCTTCCCAGAAACAGATAAACCACCAGAACCACCAGAACGAAGGCCTCGAGCAGGGTCTTCTGAACTTCATGGATGGTGGCGCTGACGAACGTGGTGGGGTCGTAGGTGACCTTCCACGCCAGATCGTCGGGGAAGCTCGTGGCGGCGTTCGCCATCAGCGTCTTGACGGCGCCCAGTGCCTTCAGCGCGTTGGCGCCCGGCGCCTGGTAGATCGCGATCAGCGCCGCCGGTGCGCCGTTCAGGCGCGTGGAACGGTCGAGATTGGCAGCACCCAGTTCCAACCGGGCGATGTCGCCCAGCCGCAGCACCGAACCATCCGGGTTGGTGCGGATGATGATGTTCTGGAACTCGGCGACGGAGGTAAGGCGGCCCTTGGTCTGCAGGTTCAGTTGCAGTTGCTGGTCGCTCGAGGTGGGTCGCGCGCCGAGCCGGCCTACCGCCGCCTGCACGTTCTGCTGTTGGATCGCACTGATGACGTCAGCCGTCGTCAGGCCGAGCCCGGTCAGGCGATCCGTTCTGACCCAGGCCCGCATCGAATAATCTTGTGGACCAAACAACGTCGCATCGCCGACACCGGGGGTGCTCTTGATCTCGTCCAGCAGGTTGATCGTGACGTAGTTCGAGATGAACAGCTCATCGTGCGACCGCTTCGGCGAATAGAGCGCGATGACGCCGAGCAACGCGGAAGACTGCTTCTTCACCGTCACGCCCTGGCGGCGGACGTCTTCGGGCAGCTTGGACAGAGCAACCTGTACCCGATTGTTGACGTTGACGGTATTGATATCGGGGTTGGTGCCGAGTTCGAACGATACTTTGAGCGAGTAGCTGCCGTCGTTGCCGCTCACGCTCTTCATGTAGATCATGTTGTCCACGCCGACGATCTGGCTTTCGATCGGCTGCGCAACCGTGGCTTCCACCACCGCGGCGGAGGCACCAGGATAGAAGGTGGTGACCGACACTTGCGGCGGTACGATGTCCGGGTATTGGGCAATCGGAATCACGAACAGCGACAGCAGCCCGGCGATCGTGGTGACGATGGCGATGACTATGGCCAGGCGTGGGCGAGAAATGAAGACCGCGGAAAGCATGGCGTCAGCCCTGCCCGTCCGTCGGTGGCACCGGGCTGGCGATGACCGCTGCGCCGGGTCGCAACGTATCCATGCCCTGCACGACGACCTGCTCGCCACCTTTCAGGCCATCCTCGACGATGACGTCCGGGCCGGATTCGCCGCCCAGCCGCAAGCGCTGGACCACCGCCTTTCCATCGACCACCAGGAACACGTAGGGACCTTGCTGGTCCACGATCAGTGCGGCCTGCGGCACCAGAACTTTTTCCTCCGGCTTCCCGGTGCTGAGCGCCACGCGCACGAGTTGGCCGTCGATCAGGGTGCCTTTCGCGTTCGGAAAGCTGGCGCGCAGGGTCACGGTATCGGTTGCGCGGTCCACCTTGATGTCGACAAAGTTGATGCGACCGGTTTCCGGATACACCGAACCGTCGGCGAAGCGGAGATTGACCGCCAAGTCGGTGGCCTTTCTCGCCGCCTCCTCTCGCTGGAAGCCTAGGAAGTCGCGCTGGCTCACCGGAAAGGTGACATACATCGGGTCGCGGCTGACGATCGTGGCGAGCGTCCCGGAATCCGGCCCGACAACGTTGCCGATCGTCACGTTGGTGCGGCCGATCTCGCCGGTGATGGGCGAGGTGATGTCGGTGTAGCCAAGGTTGATGGTTGCGGTCTGCAGATTGGCGGTGGCGATGACCACGTCGCCTTGGGCGGATTTCTCGTCGGCGACCTGCCGGTCGAGCTGCGCGGGAGTGGCTGCACTGGTCTTGACCAGTTCCTGGGTGCGCTCGCGCTGGGCTACAGCGTTCTGATATTTCGCCTGCGCCTCGAACAGCGCACCGTGAGCCTGGGTTTGAGCCGCCTTGAACGTGTCCGGTTCGATCTGGTAGAGAGGCTGGCCCTGCTTCACCAGTTCGCCTTCCTTGAACAGAATTTGCTGCAGGAAGCCGGTTATGCGGGCGCGGATGTCAACGCGCTGGATCGCTTCCACCCGGCCGACGAAATCGACCGCACGGGTGATGGGCTTACGTTCTGCGGCGACAGTCCCCACCCGCACTGCGGCCGGCTGCTGCGCGCGTGCGTCCGCAATGAGGGTAAGCGGACAGAGCAAGGCGACAGCCAGAACGACACGACGCATGTTTGCCACCCCCGCAGGCTGTCCGATGCGGCCTCCGCATCACACAGCGGATTCGCTACGTCGCCTGTGCCCCTCGGGACTATGCAATTCTCGCAGAAGGAGGATGCAGGCATCGTTAACGTCTGCATAGTCTACGCCCCGACGCTGTCATGCAATTTCTGATCCCGCACGGCGCAGACCCTACTCTCATCTCGGCGCATGGGTCTGCTGAAACAGACCCAGTCGCGTCGGGGAGTGGACAAAAGCTGATCGTCAGGCAGCCAGCGGGGGATCACTTGCGGGTTTGAGGCGAGCGTCCAGCACTGCGGCTCGAACCGACGCGACGCAGTGAGTTCCCTGAGCAGACCGCCTCATACGCTGCTTCTTGGCCATGCGCGCGTCAGCGATCTCATCGACGCAGCCTGCCGCACGCGACGCCGTAATCGCAACCTCGGAGCGGTATCGCGCGCCATAATCGATCAGGGGATCGTCATTGCTGGCCAAGTCGCGACGCATCTCGTCACAGCTCCACAGGCGCCTGACGGCGGCGGGTCGAAATCTCTCGCCATTCAGCTAAGCGACCTTGGAGGCCATGGGCCGCATCCCGCACATCTGGTCGTGGGCCTCTTCGTGACGGTCTTGCCAGATCAGATGCCGCAGGCGTCCAATCCTCCCGGCGACGATTTCCCATCCCGCTTGATACCTCGGCTCGAGGGCATACACGCCCGCATTTCTTGCTCAATGTGCTGAACGCGCATCGCGATGTGCCACCGATCCAGAATGTCACGGACGGCTCCGGCGAGGTGGGCCCGGCCCGCTCGACCTCGCCCTCCCGGTCGAAATCCGCCTCGACGACCCACTGGTTGTCGATCTCCTTTTTGAATTTCGATGTGGGGCAGAGAAAGCCGCGGCGCTGACCCCGTGCCGACTTCCGCGAACGGTTCCCTTGCCGTTTCGGTGCGTGCTCGGCGGCTGCGATGGCGTCAGCAGCCAAACGCCGCAGATGGACGGCATGAACGCCTTCTCCTGGATCAGGGCGCCATCCCCCTCCGGCGCCGGCTCCACGCTGGCGAGCAGCATAGCCGCCCAGGCGGCGCGGCACGGGCAAACACACCGTGGCCGAGCTGTACTCGCGCCGCGAGCCGCTAGGCCAACTCCTGAGCTTCGCGCAGCGCCCGCAACCGCTCGCGGCAGCCGGCCGGCATCCGCTGGCTCGCCCTCAGGCCCCCAAGCCACGCCTTGCCCGGCCTTTTGCCCGCACGACCAACGGATCGCGTAACGTCCTAAAATCATTGCGGATTGCTGGAACGAATTAACGGTACAGCAACAGCGCGACCGCCGTCGGCGCGCAGCCATGTTTCCGGCCAAACCGCAACGCACTATGCTCAGCGGCATCGTTGTGACGAAAGAAGGGCTCGGAATGTCCAGCCAATTTGGAGATCGCCCCGTTGACGCGACGTTGATCCCGGGTGACGGGATCGGGCCCGAGATCGTCGAAGCGGTGCAGATTGTGTTTGAAGGATTGGGGTCACCTTTTGCCTGGGACGTACAGCAGGCCGGGATGGCGGCACTTCAGAAGTTCGGCGACCCCTTGCCGACTGAGACGCTGCAAAGCATCCGCAGGACCAAGCTGGCGCTGAAGGGGCCCTTGATGACGCCAATCGGCGGCGGCTTCAGGTCTGTAAACGTGCGCCTGCGCGAGGAATTCGAGCTATATGCCAATGTCCGCCCCGTGCACACCGTCATTCCCGGGCAGCGTTATGACAACATCGACCTCGTATTGATCCGTGAAAACCTCGAAGGCCTGTATGTTGGGTTCGAGCACTACGTCCCGATCGAGGACGATCCGCACGCCGTGGGGATGGCTACCGGCGTAAACACGAGAGCGGGTGCACGCCGAATCATGAAATTTGCATTCGACTATGCACTGCGCAATGGACGCAAGACGGTTACTGTCGTCCACAAAGCCAATGTGCTTAAAGTGTTGACCGGGCTTTTTCTGGAGGTGGGCCGCGAGGTTGCCAAGGAGTATGAAGGGCGCATCGACATGAACGATCGCATCGTCGACGCCTGCGCAATGCAATTGGTCCTCAATCCGTGGCAGTTTGACGTGATCGTCTCAACGAACCTGTTCGGCGATATCTTGTCCGACGAAATGGCGGGACTGGTTGGCGGCCTTGGTTTGGCACCCGGCGCCAACATCGGGGAGAATGCGGCGATCTTCGAGGCCGTGCACGGCTCTGCGCCCGATATTGCCGGCAAGGGAATTGCAAATCCCGTGTCTTTGCTGCTTGCCAGCCGGATAATGCTGGAACACGTCGGGCGACACGATCAGGCGCAGCGTCTGTGGGTCGCCATCGATCACGCGATCAATCAGGAGAACATCCGTACGCCCGACCTTGGCGGCCGCGCCTCGACGCACCAATTTGCCGAAGCTGTCGCGCGTCATCTGTAGCCGACCGGACCACCACGTCACCGGTGGCGCAAGGTGCGCGACGCTCGCCGCGAAATCGCAAAGGTCCGGGCCTCCGATTCCTCATTTTAAACGGCAGTACCGCCAAGGCCGAGCGCCGTTCTCGATCCAAGCGGGTCATCTTCAAAGTCGCCGATCCCAATCACTCCCCGACAGTCATACCAGGGGGCGAAAGGCGCGACTCTCGAGAGATTCCAGGTTCCCGAATCACTTGGAGTACGATTCGGTGGCACCGCCATCTACTGATG
>JASHVB010000518.1 GCA_030039695.1 Acetobacteraceae bacterium | reverse complement strand
GGCGGATGCTTTTCGGAAACACCCCTGCTCAGGACGTTGCGCAAGAGCGATCCGATTTCCCTGCGGGACATGGCGATCTCCACCAGCGGGCCCGGCCATTGGCTACCATGGGGACGTCTCGATTGCGCGATCAGAACTGGTCAGCCACAGGCGCGGGCTGCCTTGGGCCGCGACGTCTGGGACTACTATGCCTCGGCGGATGGCGCCGAAGAGGCGCAAGCCTTCAACCGGTTTCTCGCCGGCTTTAACGCCGCGGTCGCCGCGGACGCAGCCAGGCTGATCGACACAAGCTCGCTCAGCTTGGCTGTCGACGTTGGCGGGGCCACCGGATCAATGATCCACGTGTTGATTCGGCAGAACCCGGCACTGCGCGGATTGGTGCTGGACGTCCCGCGCAACAGGCCCGACGCAACGCGGGCGATCCAGGAGCAAGGCTTGGAGGATCGTCTGCGCTTCTTGTCGGGCGATTTCTTCAAAGAGGTTCCGGCAGCCGACCTCTACTTAATGAAGCACATCCTGCACGATTGGCCGGACAACGATTGCGTTGCCATCCTTCGAACCTGCCGCCGCGCCGCCAATCGCGGCGCCCGGCTAATCGTGGTCGAGACCGTCGAGGATCGGTCCACACCAACCCCATTCGGTGTCAGTGCCGACTTGTTGATGCTTGCGCTGGCCGGTGGAAAGGAGCGCACGCTCGAGGACTTCAAAACGCTTCTCGCGGCGACCGGCTTCCGCTTCAGTGCGGTGACGCCGACCTCCACACCGTTTTCGCTGATCGAAGCGGTCGCAGACTGATCAGCGACAAAGGCAGCCGCAGGTTCATCAGCAGCGCCCGAACCCGCCAGCTCCTGCGAGCTGCGCCCCGCGACCTTCGCCGCCGGCAGCCCCAGAACCTCAGCCGCGACGACGGCATCAGATGCATCCCGCAAACGTCGTGCACTTGCGAGGCCTGCATGCGCGGGCAGTCCACGGCAATTGTCTGTAGCAGCACCCGAACCTGCAAATAGGCACCGTGTTCCACCACCAGTCGCTCGGAATGCGGTCGGCCGCGCCCATCGCAGCGATTGCATGCAACATCGATCACCGGCAGCTGTGCCGCAACATGGGCGAGTAGGATTACGCCCGCACCACTGGTGATGGCTGACCGGTACGGGTTGGTGTCGTGTTGCCGGAATTGATGAGACGGCAGAATCAGAGAGAGCAATGGATTGCGAGTGCCGTATGAGATGCGAAATCGTCGCGTTTCAAGAATATTCTTACTCGTGTTGCCGCGATTGTGTGAATTTTAGAACCTAACGCTGCCGCAAGGTCGGATGCATGTTGGACGACGTTGCCCAGGACGACCCAGCCTGAAAGGAGGCTTGCCGTCGGGCGGGGATAGCGCTCAAGCCACGCGGATATTCTCATATATTGCGGCAATATTGATAACATATTGCGGCAGTGTTGATAACGTCCCCACCGGATATTTTCATCTCAAACAGCAGCAACGTCGCAAACGAGTGCTGTTCACGGTGTTTGCGGCAACACGACATCATCGTCATGCAGGAATCAGCTTTCAGCTGCAGCATCGGCCGAGGAGTGACATTCAACTGGTGACACGGCGGGCCTGAGCGCCTTCCATTTCACCGTGTCGGGCTGACCGCGGCTAGGCCAACTTGGCCATCTTTTTCGTTGTGACGATTCAGGCTTCTGCCATTTCGAGCTCAATTCAAGGTGCGATATGTTACCAATAGACAACGAGCCGCTTCGAATGAGTAGCCGGCTGCCGATTACCGACGTAACGCGTTTTCTCCGCATCGACATCCGACAGTAACCGGCTCGCAGCATCTGTGGGTCATGCGCGCTTCAGGCAACTGCAGCGCAAAGGCCGAACCAACCAACTGCATCAGACGGGAGTTGCACATGAAAGGGGTCCTCAGATTGGCGGGAAGGAATGGCGCCGCGGTCGTGATTGCTGGAGTCGTCCTTGGGCTTTGCTTCCCCGATCTCTCGGAACTGGCCAGGCCCTACCTTGCGGTCGCCATCGTCATCTTCACTTTCGGGTCGTTCCTGAAGTTCGATAGCGCATCACTAAGACGGGAGATCGGCAACGCGAGACAGATTGCCTTGATGATCCTGTGGGCAAACATCGGCATACCCATAGCAACCGTCGCGTTCATTGGCATCGCCCACCCCGGACCCGGCCTCGCACAGGGCTTGCTGTTCTGGGCGTTGGTGCCGACGAGCCCCGCCTGCGTCGCGTTTGCCGCCATCATGCGGCTCAACATTTCGATCACGTTGCTTGCAACCGTGATCGGCACGGCCGCGTCGCCCTTCTACATTCCAGCGCTGGCGGAACTCTTCGGCGGCTACAGCCTCGACATCGACCCGCTGGCGACCAGCCTGAATCTTGTCCTTCTCGTCGGCGGCGCATTCCTCGCTTCGGTAGCGGCGAAGCGGATGGCGGGTGCCTTCATTCGTGACAATCCCGAGGTGATGACCGGAATTGCCGTCTCCGCAATGTTCCTCGCCGGAATGGGATCGATGCGCGGCATGCAGGCGCATCTGCTCGCGCAGCCGCAGACGAGTATGGAGTTCGTATTGCTGGCCTACGCCCTACTGTTCGGCGCGGAACTGACCGGCACATTCCTGTTCTGGCGCTCCGGCCGCGTCGCAGCGCTCACCGCCGGCCTGATCAGCGGCACACGCACCATCACGCTAGCCTGGGTGGTGCTGGGCAACCATATCCTGCCGCTCGCGGATATCTTCCTCGCCACCAGCATGGTTGCGAAATACACCGCCCCCGGGCTGACCAAGTTCCTACTGGCACGTCTCGCCAGAGAAACCGCACCCGCGGCCCTGCCAGCCCGCCTAAGCCAGCGGCGGCGTCCACATCTCGCTGCTGACCTGCCCGGGGACGGTGAAATGTAGCGCGTTTAGGCCATTGCGAAGAGAAATGAGCAAATTCAATGGCCGACCCCCGGAAGTCTCCACTACACCGGCTCGGCAGTCGCCGCGGCGTGAACTGGGTTTCCGACCGGCGCGGCCATGCGCGGAGGCGGCTGGGACGGCAGATCGAGCTTGACCCGGCGCAGTAAGACCTTCTGGTCGGCGTTGGGTTCGGTGTGGCGGGTCAGGATCGGTTTACGGCCGTCAGTGGTGGGGAAGTGGACGTCGAGCGTCTGGATGCCGGCGAGCGTGTCGAGCACGGCCTTCGGTAACCGCCGGTATCGGTGAACGGCGAGTGGTGACGCGGTGCGGCAGCGATGCATTGGCCATAGGCTATTCCGAGCATGTGGCGCCGTCTCCACGGCCATGGCCACGCTTGCGGTCCCGATATTCCGGCCGCTGCGCGCGGCCACGGTCGCGGCAGGCGGCGTCCGAGCCTGCACCACCATCCACATTACGCAGCCTTCTTGAGCTGCGTTTCGGCCTCCTCGATATCCATCTCGACCGACGTGATGGCAGCAGCGGCGAGGTCAGCGTAGTAGCCACAGATTTCTTTCACCGCCTCGATCGGTTCGCCCGCGGTGTCCATCGGCCGATAGGTCAGGAATGCCTTGTTGAGGCCCTTCAACGCGTCGATCAGGTCGTTCTGGATGTCGGTCTTCGACGTATTCTCCCGCACGATCTTGTCGGTTATTTTGGGCTTCAATGTCTCGACCAGACTAAGGTTGCCGACGATCTCCGGCGGGTTCTGTCCGGCGAGCTTGGCGTCGCGTTGCAGCAGCACGAAAGTCAGCTGCCATGTCTTGCTGGTCAGCGCCGGATCGGGAAGCTTTGTTTTGATGGCCTCGAACGCCAGCTTCACCAGCACCGTGCCGTCGTCCGGGTAAAGGGTTTCGAGGTACTTCTTCACGTCCTTCACACGATCGCCGGCGCGCGCCAGCGTCTCACGGTCCAAGCCGACGCGATTCATGGCAGTGATGGCGATCGGGTCCTCGTCGATCAGCGCGCCATAGGCGATTGTGTATTTGGCCAGCGTCGGGTTCATTTCGCGCACCAGCAGCCGCATCCTGCGATCACCCTTGTTCGCTGGATCGAGCGCCTTGCGGGTCGCGCGCCATGCCTTACGCAGATCCTGCTGCTTCTTGAATTTGTACAGCGTGTCCTCCAGCGCCGCGGCTGCGGTCACGCCGCCACTCGCGGCGGTGAAGGCCGGGCCGACCGGCGATGCCTCGGCTGCCGACAGTAATGCGTTGATCGCATTTGCCGCGGCCTGGATCGAATAATGAGCGAACTGCGTGCCCTGGTTCTGGACGAAGTTCTCGATCGAGGTGGCGTAGGGGCTGACGCCGCTCAGTGCATCCTTGCGTCCTTCACGCCAGGTCAGCCACGCCTCGCAGCGGTCCGCGGCGGCTTTCAGGTTGATGATGAACTTCATCAACTGGCCTGCGGCTTTGAGCGCTGGTGCAACCGACGACGCCATCGTCGAGATCGCCTCGGTCACACCGCTGGCGAGGCCGATACCCGCGCCGAACATGGCGTTCAACCCGTTCCAAATCGCGCGGTCGCGCTCGATTTGCTCGATCAGCTTGGCGATCGTCTTGTACTCCGAATCTTTGGGATTCTTCGAACCGAGACACTTCAGCGAAGTCTCGTACTCCTTCTTCTCCTTCGCCAAGCGATCCTGGATGGCCTTGATCTCTTCCTTGGTGGCCTGCTCCTTTGCCTTCTTGGCAGCCTTCTCCATCTCCTCGATCTTCTTCTTGCCGGCCGCCACCGTCTGCTCCCGCTTGGTCTGCCACAGCGGGTCGTCGGAATCCTTCTTGAGGTTGGAAAGCGTGTTGAGTGCCTTCTGCATGTTGTCGGCAGCCGAGTTGAAGTCGTTCTGGTCCTTGATCGCGCTGTCCTGGCCCGCCAGGTCCGATGCCGAGTTGAACAGGTTGTTGGTTTTTGCGCCGGCATTTGCCGCCTTGGCAGCCTGACCCGCTGCTTCCTCGACGAAAGCAAAGGCCTCCTTCCAATTGCCGTTTTTGATCGCCAGGATGATCTTGGTCTCGACACCTTTGGTCAGCACGCCGAATGCGGCTGAGATACCGGTACCGATGTTAGCCCAGGCATTGCATTGATCGGTTGTCTGGTTGGGCAGGTCACTGAGCGTGCTGAAACCGTCGGAGAGAACACCGCCGAAGACGGAGAGCATAGCGGCAACGGGTGGATCGCCATTGGGGTCCGTCGCCCATTTCTTCATGGTGACGCCGATCTGTACCAGCTTTGTCGAGCCGTCGATGGCGAGCTGCACAATGCCACCGATGTCCTCGCTGCCGGTCGCGCCGGCGATCATCTTGCCAATTCCGTTGCCGACGCTGCTGACCATCGAGCTGAACGCACTCTCGTCAAAATCGCCAACATTGGAGGCCTCGATAGCCTTGTCGGTCAGATCGACTCCGCCCTGCAGCACGGCGACAATGCCGTTGGTGATATCGTTGTACTGATCGACCTTGTCCTTCGACCAGTTCGCGTTGTTCATTGCCTCCTGGCCCTCTTTCACCGCGCCCATGCCGCTGAACACGGTGGTCGCCACGCTGCCGGCGACACCGATCAGACCCTTGGTCAGGCTCGCGGCACCGGTGTTCGGAGCGCGGCCTTTCTCCTTGCATTCCTTGACATAATAATTGTCCGATCCGTCCAGCATCTGCTGGGTCTTGCTGTACTTGTCGGGCACCAGTGTCTCACCAAGCACCTTGTCGCGGACCAGCGGCGTGAAGATTTCGCTGGTGAGTTCCTTGTCGGTGAAAAGCTTCTGCTTCACCAGCACGATATCGTCCGCGCCTTCAGGTAGCGTGCTGCGCATGACAGTAACCTCGGCCAGTTCATCGGCCTTTGCCTGTACCCAGGCCACGCTGTCGCTGAGCAGTTTCAGCCCTTTCGCCTCGGGTCCTGCGTTCTTCTTGACGTTGAATGGAGCACTGACATCCTGATCACCGCCGGTCAGCGGGCCCTGATCGATCATCCCCGAGGTGTCGACGTCGGAGCCGGAGCTCTCCTTGCCGCTGGTACTGCCATATGTGAGCTTCGTCACGCCCTTCATATTGCCAGTATCCGTGGCCCTCTCCTGCTTTCCGTCCTTGTCGCGGAGCTGCTCCGTCTGCTTCTTGCCCTTGTCGTCCACGCGTTCCACTGTCGCCTGCGTCGTCTCGCGCAGTTCGTCCCTCCGCTTATCGATCTCGCGCAGCGTCTTTTCCAGCAGCATGTCCTTCAGCGCTTGTTCCTTGACCTCTTCTTTGTCGCGCGCGCGTCGCAGCTTCTCTTCCAAATCCTCGGACTTGCTCTTCTTCCGCAAGGGTCCGATCGCGCGTGCCTGCACGGCGCCGGCAGTGAACCGCACGGTCCATTCAGCTTCTTGTTCGGTCAGTGCCACGGCATCGTCCCCTGGTTAGAGAGAAACAATCAGGTTGTTTTCGAGATTCAACAGCGCTAAGTACACCTTCGAGACGACGCCTGCCATCTTGGTGTCTACGGTCGATGGTGCGTTGGCCAGTTCGCGCATCCGGTAGTCCTGCTTAATGTAGGTCATCATCTGGCGGGCGCCGCGCAGCGCCTTCTCGCGCGCGGTAGAGCGCTTCTTTTCGTCGTCAGCGGTCGTGATGGTCTTGATATACGACGTGAACAGCGCCGGATTGAGCAGCGACCGTGCATCGACTACTTCCTTGGCAAATGCCGCCTTGTCCGAGTCCTCGAGTTTGGCGCTGAGGTTCTTTTCCAGATCGGACAGCGTTCTGCCGAACTCCAGCACCGCCTTGCGATACAGCGCGTTCACCCCGGGAAGCTGGTTGCGCGCGGCAATGGCCAACCCAGCGGGGTTTTGCTGCAGCAATGCGAATTTGCTTCGCACCTGCTCAAGCTGCGAGCGGCCCATGCCGTAGTCGTGCGATTTCTCAACCGCTTTGGCGGTGTCCTTGACCACCGACTTGAGCCCCTTGATCTCCTTCGGATTGATCGATTTGGCGGCGTCCAGGTCGTTCTTGATGATCTCTACTTCGGTTTCCCACTTGGTCTTCTGCAGCTCCTCCTTGGCGTTTTCCCCCGCGATCTGCGTCTCCCTCTCGACGATCAACACCGGGATGTCACGCGCGTTCCTGGCGCTGTGCAGCACCTTGTCAAGGTCTGTCTTCATCTTCACGGCGTCCGCTGTAGCGTCGTCGTAGCCGCCCTCAAACTTTGCGTTCTTCTTGAGAGTCTCGAGGTCTGCCCTAGCTTTCTGGAGGTATTTGGGAGCGTTGTCCTTGAACAGCTTGTCGTCCAGTAGCGTCTCGATCGCCTTCGCTTCGGTCTGGAAACCCTTCTGGCTGTTATAGCGTTCCTTCGCCTTGCCGGCGTCGTCGCGCATATTGTCGATTGCTGTACGGATCGCACGTAGCTCCTTGGTCATCGCCGCCATCGTTGACTTGCCCAGGTTCTCTTGCGCGAGCTGCAACCTTTCCTCGATCCCGGAATACGTCATGATTAGGTATTCTTGGGCATCCTTCGAGTCGTTCAGCATCTTCTCGAGGAGAAGCAACAGATCCTTAATCTCCTTGACTCCAGTTGGCTCGTGCGGGTCGTCGACCGGCTTGCGTTTCAATTCCATCAGGAAGTTATTGGTTTCCCGTGCTAGTTCCTCGGCGTCGTGGACGGCCTGTTCCAGTACCGAGATCTGATCTGACAGGCTCATGGCGATCACGGAGTCGTATTCGGTCTGTAATGTTCCCTGCATCGCCTCGAACGCCTGACGGCTGTTGCCGCCACGTAATTTTTCGATCAGCTTACCCTGCTCGTTCAACCGGGGCGGGACCGGCGTCAGATGCTTGTCGATCTCCTCCCGCAGCTCGTTGATCCGCTGATCCGCAAATGCCGCAATGGCCTTCTGCCGCCTCATCTCCACAAGTAGTTGGTCACGCACCGAGTCGAGCAGCGACGGATCGTCGTTGCTCGCCAGGAACTGCGAGACTTGCTTGAGGAACTCACGATTTGCCAGCCCTTCCTCGGGATTGAAACTCATGATCT
>JASHVB010000517.1 GCA_030039695.1 Acetobacteraceae bacterium | reverse complement strand
CGCTTGGCTGCCGCTCGGCTTCCGCGTGCTAAAGAACATCGAACGCATCGTGCGCGAAGAGCAGGATGCCTGCGGGGCGCAGGAAGTGCTGATGCCGACGATCCAGCCGGCAGAGCTGTGGCGGGAAAGCGGCCGTTACGACGACTACGGCAAGGAGATGCTGCGGATCACTGACCGTCACGATCGCGATATGCTGTATGGGCCGACAAACGAGGAGGTGATCACCGACTTGTTCCGCCAGTCGGTGCATTCGTACCGCGAGCTGCCGCAGATCCTTTACCACATTCAGTGGAAGTTCCGCGACGAGGTGCGGCCCCGATTCGGCGTGATGCGCGGGCGGGAGTTCCTGATGAAGGACGCCTATTCGTTCGACATGGACTATGCCGGCGCGGTGATCAGTTACCGCAAGATGATGCTGGCCTATATGCGCACGTTCCAGCGGCTGGGGCTGAAGGCGATCCCGATGGAGGCCGAGAGCGGTCCGATTGGCGGCGACCTGTCGCACGAGTTCATCATCCTGGCGCCGACGGGCGAGAGCCAAGTTTATTACGATGCTGCCTTCGAGGAGATCGACTATCTCGCGCGCGGCGCTGGTGGGTTCAGCCACGACAACGTCGATGACCTGCACCGCTTCTTCGGCGAGATGACATCGCGTTACGCCGCGACCGACGAGAAGCACGACGCAGCGAAATGGGCGCAGGTTGACCAGGCCCGGCGGCGCGAAGGGCGTGGCATCGAAGTGGGCCACATCTTCTATTTCGGCACGAAATACACCAAGGCGATGAACACGACGGTGGCGGCGCCGGACGGCAAGCACGTGCATCCGGAAATGGGCAGCTACGGCATCGGCGTATCACGCCTGGTCGGTGCGGTGATCGAGGCCAGTCACGACGACGCAGGCATTATCTGGCCGGACAGCATCGCACCGTTCAAGGCGGCGATCCTGAACCTGCGCCGTGGCGACGCCCCGTGCGATGCGATGTGCGAGGCGTTGTATGCGAAGCTCGGTCGCGATGCGCTGTACGACGACCGCGAGGAGCGTGCGGGCGCGAAGTTTGCTGATGCGGATCTGATGGGGCATCCGTGGCAGATCATCGTCGGCCCGCGCGGCGCGGCTGCCGGCACGGTGGAACTAAAGCGGCGCGCGAGCGGCGAGCGGACTGAGCTGACGCCCCGCGAGGCGCTGGGACGGATCGGTTGCTCAGCGTAATGCGGGAGACGGCTACGGTCGTGCCGTTCCCCGTTCCGTTGAGTGCTTGGGCCAAAAAGCGGACCAAGATCGAGAGGAGGGACGGAAACAATCGCAGGCGATCGCTGTTGGCATCCGTCCCGCGATCCGTGGCCCGCTTCGCGGCTCAATGCCTGAACGCGAGGGCGGGTGCCGCACATTCGCGGCGTTTCCACTGAATGTTCGGGCCCTTCGAACGCGCCGTCGCCGGCCGATATCTGCGCGCGCGCAAGGGAGAGCGTTTCGTTTCCATCATCGCTATCTTCTCTCTTGTCGGAATCGCGCTGGGTGTTGCGACACTGATCGTCGTCACGAGCGTGATGAGCGGATTCCAGCAGGAGCTGGTCACTCGCTTGCTCGCGGTCAACGGCGACATTACCGTGACGGCCTACGCCGGCAGGCAGATCGATAACAGCCCGCGACTGTTGTCCGGCATCCGTGCCATCCCGCATGTGGTGTCCGCCATCCCAATGCTCGACGGCCAAGCCCTGTTCACCACCAACAACGGTGGCGCACGCGGTGGCATTGTGCGCGGCATAACGCTGAATGACCTGGGCGCGCTGCATTCTATCAGCGACCACATCGTTGCCGGCAACCTGAAGGACTTCGCCGGTGACGACGCGATCATCATCGGCGAGGATCTGGCCGAGTCATTTCGCCTGCGTGTCGGCGATTCGATGACGGTGATATCTCCGCAGGGCGCCGCCACCGCCTTCGGCACCATCCCGCGTATCCGCGCCTATAACGTAGTGGCGATCTTCAATGCGGGGCTGAGCGACTATAACAGCTCGGTCGTGTTCCAGCCGTTGCCGGCGGCGCAGGCGTTTTTCATGAAGCCCGGTGGGATAACGGACATCCAAATCCGTCTGACCAATCCTGACCTGGTTTCCGAAGTCGCCCGTCCATTGCTGGAGCTTCTGCAGGGCCAGCAGGTGCTGGTGCGCGACTGGCGGCATGCCAACGACACGCTGATCTCGGTGCTGCAGGTGCAGAAGGACACGATGTTCATCGTGCTGGGCATGATCGTGCTGGTGGCAGCGTTCAACGTAATCTCCTCCCTGATCATGCTGGTGAAGGACAAACGCGCCGACATTGCGGTGCTGCGTACGCTGGGTGCAAGCAGTGGCGCAGTGCTGCGGATCTTTGTGATGTGCGGCGCGTTCGTGGGCGTCGCGGGCACGGCGATCGGTACGGTCATTGGCATCGTGTTCTGCCACAACATCGTGGCAATCCAGCGCGCGGTGGAGCACATAACCGGCGGGCAAGTGTTCGATTCGTCTGTCTTCCTGCTGACGGAACTGCCGAACACAATCGACTGGGGCGACGTGGGAAGGGTCATCGCGCTGGGGCTTGGCCTTTCGCTGCTGGCGACGGTGTATCCGAGCTGGCGCGCGGCACGCACCGATCCGGTGGAGGCGCTGCGGCATGAGTGACACCCCTGGACCGCTGATGCTGCGCGACATCCGCCGGGTCTATCGCACCGAGGCGGGCGAACTGTCGGTACTGCGCGGTGTCGATTTGACGCTGCGCGCGGGGGAAATTGTCGCACTGGTCGCGCCCTCGGGTGCTGGCAAGTCAACGCTGCTGCATCTGGCGGGGCTGCTGGATCGCCCGGATGGAGGATCGGTGTTCGTCGAAGGCCGTGACGCCGGTTCACTGCCGGACGCGGCACGCACGGCAATCCGCCGCGACACGATCGGCTTCGTTTATCAGTTCCATCACTTGCTGGCGGAATTTACCGCTCTGGAGAACGTCGTACTCCCGCAGATGATTGCCGGCCGCCCACACCGCGCCGCTGTTGATCGGGCGAGAGCGCTGCTTTCGTCGTTTGGCCTGGAGCCGCGCGCCGGCCACCTGCCCGGCAAATTGTCCGGCGGCGAGCAACAACGCGTCGCAATCGCGCGGGCGATGGCCAACCGGCCCAAAGTGCTGCTGGCGGACGAGCCGACGGGTAATCTCGACATTCACACCGCTGACGTCGTGTTCGAGGAACTGCTGACGACGGTGCGCCGTGAAGGCCTTGCAGCACTGGTCGCAACGCATAACCCCGATCTTTCCGCGCGCATGGACCGCACGATCGTCCTGCGTGACGGGAAGGCGGTGTAACGGACGGGCATGTTCGAGCCCACCCTGCCCCTTCTCCAGCGAGCGAACTGCGCCGTCACGCCACGGCCGTTGTCGCGGTCGATCCGGTGCCGCTGGGCGTGCGCGGCGTGTCAATCCTCACGCGCCCACAACAGGACTTTCCAGCGCTGGCACAGGACTGTCTGGAGGGACAGCTGACACTGGATGAATAGATTTCTGGACGGATTCCGCTTGAGGTAATCGCCAACGGATCCGCAGCCCTGAAGCGTGGCAAGACTGTGTACAGCGTGGTATCTTCCCATGACCGGCGCGGAGAGGCAGTCGCTTATGAGAGTCTACGAAGGCGGGCGCAGCCTGGATGGCGCGGTTGTGACAGTGGACGGTACGCCGCTGGATCCTCGGTTCGACGTGCGGCGATTCAGCCGGACGGGATTCGAATGGACGTATGAAGGCGACGGACCGAGGCAACTGGCGCTGGCGTTGCTGTGCGACCACCTCGGCGATGCGCGACAGGCATTAAAACTGACGGAGGAATTCATGCGGAGCGTGGTGGCCGAGTTGGACAATGCGTGGCGGTTGACGAGCGAGGAGATTGATACTGCGCTTCGCGACATCAGTTAGTCTGATTGCCGGAATTAAATATTGGGGATCCCTGCCCGCAGCCGACTGAAACAACCTGGTGGCGTTCAGGGCAGTCGCGCCCCAGTCTGTGCGTTTACGGCTGCATAATGTCGGTGGATTTATCAGGTTATGGTTTTGTGGGTCTATCGATTTACAGTCTAAATCAAACCACATCCTCTCGGACTTGTGCGCCAGTTCATCGAGACGGAGAACCCGCCGCCTTGCAGAGCCGAGCCTGAGCCAAGCACCATAAGAAGCCTGCGATCGTAAGAGATGCAGCGGCGACGCTATGCCGGCCTTCGATGCGCATCGCAAGAATGGTTCGGACCTACAGTTTAATGGTAACGTCACACCGTCGCTTGCCACGGTCCTTCTACGTAGTCCGCCTCTTCCTCACCTGGCCAGGGGGGCATCGTGACGCCGACCGCATGCAGCGGCTCGGCAGAATCGGACCTGAACTGAAACGACGTGCCGCACGGAATCGCCAGCGACACGCCATGCTCCAGCACGACCTCCTCCTCGGTGTCAGCGTCGCGCCGCCACATGCGTCCGCGGCCCGACAGGATGAACCACAGCTCCTCCACTGTCCGGTGTGCGACCGCACGCGCGATGCCATAAGAAGGCAGTGCGAAATGTGCCATGCTGCCACGGCTGGCAACGGCGAGTACCCGCACCATCGAACCGTCCGGTGCAGGAACCTCGGCCGCCGTTGCCATGCTCTGGGTTGAGAACGCCATCGGGTCAGCCGTACGCAAGACTGAGCGTCTCAGCGACCAGAGCTGGACGCGCCCTTCCCTCGATCTCCATTGTGCTCTCGAAGGTCATGCGCACACCACCGTCGATGTCCTCAACGTTCTTCAGCGTCTGGCTCAGCCGTACGCGCGATCCCACCGGAACGGGAGCGGTGAAGCGCACTTTGTTGGAGCCATAGTTGATGCCACGCGAGCGCTTGCGAATTTCGTAGATCTGATGTGCCATGCCAGCCAGCAGTGACAGGGTGAGAAAACCATGGGCGATTGTCTTGCCGCCCGGCATCTCGCGTTTCGCGCGCTCGATGTCGACATGAATCCATTGGTGATCGCCGGTCGCGTCGGCGAACTTGTCGATCATCGCCTGGTCTATCATCGCCCAATCACTGACGCCGAGTTTTTGGCCGACATACGCCTTCATGTCGGCTGGCCTATCCACTACCAGCATAACCGGCTCCCTCTGTTTTGCGGTGCACAGTATGCGGTGCCGCCCCCCCTCTTGTCGCGGCCGGGATTCCTGTCCTACCACTAGCCGCGTGGAGGGCTTGCCATGGACCAAGCCAGGATATCGCAGCGGCAGGCGGCGTTCCGCGCCGATTTCCGCACCCGCATCGCGCCGGCATATTATGGGTGGGCGCATGTCGCGCTGATTTATGCCCTCGGAGTGGCCGCGATCTGGTACTGTGCGAGACAGATATCGAATCCGGCCTGGTACGAATACCTGGTCATCCCGGTCGCGTTCTGCGTCTCCAACGTGTTTGAATGGTGGATCCACCGCTATGTGATGCACCGGCCGGTAAGGGGCTTCATGGGCATCTACAAGCGCCACACGCTCGCGCACCACCAGTTCTTCACCCACATCGAACCGACAATCGACAATACACGCGACTTCCGCATCGTGTTCTTCCCGCCCTACGCGCTGGTGGCATTCATGGCGCTGTCGCTGCCATTCGCTGGGGGTCTCGGCCTGATCGGCCTGGCGAATGCCGGTTGGCTGTTGTTGATCACCAACGTGGGCCTGTACCTGAACTACGAGCTGTTCCATTACTGCTGCCACGTAAAAGACGACAGCATCGTACGCCACATTCCGATCGTGAACTCGTTGCGTCGTCATCATATCGCGCACCACAACACCGCACTGATGATGGAGCGGAACTTCAACCTGACCTACCCGATCGCCGACTGGTTCTTCGGCACATCGGACTTGGCTTGCGGTCTGCTGCGGCATCTGTTCAATGGCTACAGTACAGAGTTTGTGCGGCGGGACCTGAAGCGGGTGCGCAACACCAGTGACGACGTGCGTGTCGGGCACGTGCAGGTGGCGGCAGAATGATGGCCGCTCTAGGCCCCAAGTGAGATGTCCGAGGCCATGGTCCGGCGATGACGACTGAAAGTCAGGCGATCGCCCAAACCCAGACATGAGTGAGCGAACCCGCGTCAAGACCGGCAAGGCAAGCCTGATCGGCGGCATCGCGGTCGGCGTTGCGGTGTTGGTGCTGTGGATAGCGGTGGCGCACGAACTCGCAGCGGGCAGCCTGCCCGTGATAGGCCTCGGATTCCTGGTGGCGGTGGGCATCGCTACGTGGATCAGGATGGCCGATCTGTAACTCAGCCGTGATTCGCAACCGTTGCGAGCAGCACAGCGGCTCTCAGCCTTGACCCGAGGAACCAATCTCGCGCATGAGATTGCTCTGTCACTGCGCTTCTCTCAACGACAATCGCGCAGGCGTGACGGGGAAACGACCATGGCCGACAGCGACATCTTCGACTTCATCGTCACCGGCGCCGGCAGCGCCGGCTGCGTGGTGGCAGCGCGCCTGTCCGAATCCGGCCGCCACCGCGTGCTGCTGTTGGAAGCCGGCCCGCCCGACCGGAATCTATGGATTCATATCCCCCTCGGTTTCGCCAAGACCTACATCAACCCGCAGGTGAACTGGAAATTCGAGACCGCGCCGCAGCCACAGCTCAACAACCGGCAGCTTTATCTCCCCCGCGGCAAGACCCTAGGAGGATCCAGTTCGATCAACGGCATGGTCTACATGCGGGGCAGCCATGGCGACTACGACGAATGGCGCCAGCGAGGTTGCGTCGGCTGGGACTGGGAGTCGGTCCTGCCGTTCTTCAAGAAGGCCGAAAACCAGACGCATGGCGAAAACGAATTCCATGGCGTCGGCGGGCCGCTGCACGTGTCCGACCAGCCCGGGCATTTCGAACTCGCCGACGCTGTACTGGACGCTATGGTGCAGGCGGGAATCCCGCGCAATCCGGACTTCAATGGCGCGAGTCAGGAAGGCTGCGGTTATTATCAGACCACCAGTCGCAATCGGCGGCGCTGGAGCACCGCTAAGGCGTATCTCGATCCAGCGCGCACGCGTCCGAACCTGGTGGTGCAGACCAACGCCCATGCCACGCGCGTCATTATCGAGAAGGGCCGCGCCACGGGCGTCGAATACCAAACGGCGCAAGGCCGCCGCATCGCGCACACCCGAGGCGAGATTATCGTCTCCGGCGGGGCGTACGGTTCGCCGCAGCTTCTGCTGCTGTCGGGTCTCGGACCAGCGCAGCACCTGCAGGACATGGGCATTCCCATTGTGCGCGACGTGCCAGCGGTTGGCGCCAATCTGCACGATCATTTCAATTCCTACGCGAGTTGGCGGTGTAGCAAGGCGATCACGCTGAACGACCTGGAGAACAGCGCCTGGCGCAAGCTCTCCGCCGGCGTTCGCTATGCGTTGTTCCGATCCGGGCCAATGGCGAGCAATGGCATCCACGCCGGCCTCTTTACCCGCTCCGATCCGCGTCTGGAACGTCCCGACATCCAGATCAACCTGTTCGAATGGAGCGTCCTGGAGCGCAGCAAGCATCGCGTCGTGCCGCATCCCTTCCCTGGCTTCACCATGAGCCCGGTGCACCTGCGTCCCGACGGCCGGGGCACGGTCCGTCTTGCCAGTCCCGATCCATTGGCGCCGCCCCAAGTATTGTTCGACTACCTGCGCACCGCCTACGACATGCGGGCAGTCACCTTCGGCATCCAATTGTGCCGCCGGATCGCTGAACAACCAGCGCTGAAACCGTATATCGTCGAGGAGCTGCAGCCCGGCGCCGCGGTGACCAGCGATGCCGACCTCGCTGAATACGTCCGGCGGAGCGGGGTGTCCAACCAGCATCCCACCAGCTCCTGCGCGATGGGAACCGGCACAAACTCGGTCGTCGATCCGCGGCTGCGCGTGCGCGGCATCGACGGACTGCGCGTGGCCGACGCCTCCATCATGCCGGCGGCAGTTGGCGGCAACACCAATGCACCCACCATCATGATCGGCGAGAAATGCGCGGCCATGGTCCTTGAGGACGCGTCCGCGACTCACTCCATGGCCGCGTGACCCGCTGCGGCCGGACGCTGCCGCTCCGTCCGCAGGAACAGCACGAATGGCATGGAGACGAGCGCCAGCACCAGCATCAGCTTGAAGTCGTCGACATAGGCAATGGTGCTGGCCTGACGGGTGATCTCTTCATTGAGCATCGCCGCACCGTGCATGTTCTGCGGGCTCCAGAAGCGCAGAATGTGGCCGGCGAACAGCGTCCGATTGAACGGCGTAATGCTGGCGCCGATCAGTGCGTGATTGACCTGGGTGTTGCTCTGCAGCAACGCGCCGGTAATGGAGATGCCGATGGCGCTGCCGATGTTGCGGATCAGGCTGAATACGCCCGTTGCCTGGATGCGCAGCTCCAGCGGCAGGGTGGAAAACGCCACGGTCGACAGCGGCACGAACACGAACCCGATGCTCAGGCCCTGGATGAAGCCGACAATGAAGACGGTCCACTCGGACACGTCCGGTGTCCAAGACGTCATGTCGTACAACGCGTAGGCAGTGGCAACGAAGCCCGCGCCGACCAGCAACCGCACGCTGACGCGTCCGACGAGCCGCCCGCACAGCACCATGGCGGCGAGCGTCCCGAGACCGCGCGGCGCCAGCAGCAGGCCGGCGGTCACCACCGGATAGTCCATTAAGGTCTGCAAATAGGGCGACAGCAGTGCGAGGGTTGCGTACAGGATCAGCCCGACCATGAACATGAAAACGAGACCGATCACGTAGTTCAGATCAATGAACAGGCGGGGTGACAGGAAGGGATTGCGGCCGAACGAAAGCTGGACCAGGAAGAAATAGAATCCGAGTCCGGCCAGGCACGCCTCGGCGATGATCTCCGGCGAGCTGAACCAATCCAGTAGCTCGCCGCGGTCCAGCATCATCTGAAAGGACCCGACCGCGAGGCTCAGTGCCCCGAAGCCGATCCAGTCCAACCGCGTGCTCTCGCGACGCGGTGACTCCTGCAGTAGCGC
>JASHVB010000516.1 GCA_030039695.1 Acetobacteraceae bacterium | reverse complement strand
TGACCAGTGAAATCCTTCGCCCCTTGGGCCAGCTCAACACCTTCGTCGTCTCCGGCGCCGCGCTTCTGGTCATTCTGTTCTTTCCCGACGGCATGTTGGGTCACGCGCTGCGCGGCGGAGAGCAATCGTGAACGATCTGGATCTCGCCGCCCCTCGCGCTCCCATACAGGCCAGCGTCGCAGCCGCCCCGTTGCTGGACGTGCGCGGCATCAGTAAGCGCTTCAGTGGCCTGGTCGCGGTGAAGGAGATCAGCCTGCAAATCCGTCCGGGCGAAATCCTCGGCCTGATCGGACCGAACGGCTCGGGTAAGTCCACCGTGATGAAGCTGATCATGGGCATCGAGCGGCCGGACGAAGGCGAGGTGCTGCTGGACGGCATCGACATCGCCGGCTGGCCGACGCATCGCATCGCGCGGCAAGGCATGGGCATCGTGTTCCAGCACTCGCGGCCACTGCATCGGCAGACCGTGCTGGAGAACATCAAGCTCGCCCTGCTGCCGGACTCGCTGCTGAGGCTGTTCGCCGCGCCCCACGTGGACCAACGCGCGCGCGAGATCGCCGAGCGCGTCGGCCTGGGCCATGTGCTGGGACGGCGGCCGAACACGCTGCCGTTTGCCGATCTGCGCCGCCTGGAGCTGGCGAAAGCCGTCGCGCGCAATCCAAAGGTCGTGTTGGTGGATGAGCCGTTCGCCGGTCTGACGGGTACCGAGGTCGCCGATTTCTCGCGTCTGATCGACGGTTTCCGTCAGGACGGCCATGCGGTGCTGCTAGTGGACCACAATGTGAAAGGAGTCGCCGCGCTGGTGGACCGCGTGCTGGCGATGTACCTGGGCGAGGAGATCGCACAGGGCTCCGCCGACGAGGTGATGCGCGACGAAACCGTGCGTCGCGTTTATCTCGGCGGCAAGATCGAGACGCATGCACGCCCGGAGATGGCGCCGCGGTCCGGCACGCCGTTGCTGGAGGTCAAGGACTTGCACGTGTTGTACGGCAAGGCGCAGGCACTGAATCGCGTGTCGCTGCACGTGCATGAAGGCGAGTTCGTTTCCGTCGTCGGCCTGAACGGCGCCGGGAAGACCACGTTGTTCAATGCGATCTCGGGCCTGCTGCCGTACAGCGGCGAGATCAATTTTGGCGGCGAGGCGCTGCGTGGCCGGTCCGCGGCCAAGATAGCGCGCGGCGGCATCGTGCAATGCCCGGAAACCCGCGAGCTGTTTGGTGACATGTCAGTGCGGGAGAACCTCGATCTTGGGGGTCAACGGCTGCCGGTCGAGGAGCGCAAGAAGCAGCTCGACTGGTTGTTCGGATTGTTCCCGATCTTGCAGGAACGCCAGACCCAGCCGGCGCGCACACTGTCCGGCGGCGAGCAACAGATGCTGGCGATCGCGCGGGCGTTGATGATGAAGCCGAAGTTACTGATCCTGGATGAGCCGACGTTGGGCTTGGCACCGGTGATCTTGGAGCAAATCTCAAAGGCGCTGACGCTGCTGCGCGATACCACACCGATCACCGTGGTACTGGGCGAGCAAAACATCATTTTCGCGCTGCCGCACGCGGATCGAGTCTACGTGCTCGAGCATGCGAGGATCGTCTGGGAGGGCGACCCGAGGCGGTTCGAGCGTGAGATGGGCGAGGTGTATTTGTAACGGTCATCGTCTGCCACCAGGACAATGAACCAGCGCCGACCAGTCACACCAAGCGGCAGGAAGACTGACGGATTTCTCATGGGAGCGCTTGGAAGGCCATTCACGCCTTTTGCGCTGACCGGGTACAACACGGCTGCGCCCGTCCTAACGTCGGTTGATATCAAGGATGCCTGTCATGGCGTTAGGGCAATCCGTGCCGAGTTGGCCTACTTGCGGATCAAACTGGAACGGCCTTTCGGCCAATAGGTTGAGACGCCGCTCCTGCGCCGCTGTATTCGTTCGGGTCGCGCGAGCGAGGTAACCCGTGCGGCGTCGGGTAGGGTTTTGAAAACACCATCACAGCAGAGAACGAAAAATGTCGCCTGGCCGCAGAGCACCATCAACCAGGGCCTGAATTGCGATTTACACCGCTCACCATGTTGGAATCAAAGCGGGAGACGCGTTCGCTTGCCCACCTTGTGACCGGGGAACTCGATCGCCGGAACGGTCGCGCGAAGAATCTCAGCAAGACCGCGCTCGTCGACCATGTGTGCAGCTCTTTGCGGGGTCGTCCACCGGTAGTCTCTTTGCCCCTTCTCCAGCCAGTCCTCGAGTTGGCGATCGACCGAGAGCAGGAACACTTTGACGCGGCAGAAGACTTCACGGTTGTCTGGCAGCCGTTTGCTGTAATGGTAGGAACCGATTGAACGCTTGCCCAGGATGCTGCCAACCAGGCCGGCTTCATCGAGCGCCTCCCTGGCAGCCACTTCTCTTGGCCGGAGTCCCGGAATGGGCCATCCCTTTGGAATGACCCAACGCCGTGATTCGCGTGAGGTGATGAGCAGTATCTGTAAGTTACCTGACTCGATCCTGAAGGGTAGCGCGGCGAATTGCGTGCGCGCTGCTTCACCTGTGATGCTCGTCATTGTTCAGTCACCTAAGCCAGGGCTCTCAGCCTGGCAGTCTTAAGGCCAGGGCGCAGATGCGCAGTGTGATCGGGAGCAGGGAATCGGAGCAAAGAGTCTGTCACAACGAGCGCTAGGCTTCGACATCAGCACAGCCAGCGGACTTCGCTGTTCAAACTTCGGCAGTGGCGACGTTGGTCTTCGTTTTGGTCTTTGTATGCATCTCATTATGGCTGACATACTCTGCTACCACCATTTGGTAGCTCGGGTGATCCTCCGCAATGGTATTTGAGCGGGGTGTCGCGACATATCGAGGCGATCCGCGAGGCAATTATCAAAGGCTGGGCGTGGCCTGACAGCGAGCGAGGCGACAAGCAGTCTGTACATGCCCTCGTTGCAGGTTTCCGCCAGACACTCGATGCCGGCGCGGCGCTGGATGATGCGATGGACACCGCGATTGCAGCCGCGGCGGCGCCACCGCAGGCAACTGCCCGCAGGATGGGCCGCGATGAGACGAAGCCCGGGGAGACTCCCTCGTCATCTCCAACCGAACTTGATCCCATGCTGCGCAGCGCCGAGGAGCACGCCGCGACACTGGGCGATGACGGTTTCGCCGCGTCGGCACCCGTGACGGATGTCGATCGGCACCGTGATCTCACGCGGATCGAGGACGTCGCGGGGTCATCCGCTCCCGCGGCCCGTATCGCGTTGAAGGAGGCGTTCGCCGCGCGCGATACGGCCGTTATCGAGAACGATGTTAAGTTGCCGACACCTCTCGCACCAGAAGCGGTGCGGGCGGTTCTCAACGAGTTGGTCGAGGCGCTGGCTGCGGCGCCGGCGTAGCGCCGGGGCGATCGTCCCAGCGACCGCTGGCCCGAGTAACTCAGGACAGCCCGACAGCGGGAACCGAACGCAGGCAGGAATGACAGCAGTCGACCCAAGGCAGCCCCTCGGACAGTGGTGCCGCCATCCCGAAAGTGGACCACGCCTTCACTTGAAGGAACAGCGAAACCGCCGCCCTCCCGCGCTCCCCACCGGGGTATGGCGAACCGGTGCCACCGCCAACCGTGCCGTTTTCGCGCACTAATTTTAGTTGAACTTGATGAGATCCTGAAAGATCAGTGGCCCCCACGCACGTCCTCGCGCCTGGACGAGCGGCGCCCCCTGTGCAAGCTTTCCCAGCCCGACGGGCGCGAAGCCGAGCCGCTCAACCAAAGCAGCAACCCGCGCGGTCGCGCTTTCATCGTCGCCCGATAGGAATATGACCCGCCGGCCGCCATTGACGTTCGGATCCATGGCAAGCACCCTGGCGGGCAAATGATTGAATGCCTTCACGAGGTTCGCGCCGGCGAACGCCTTTGCCACCACGACCGAAGAAGGCAGGTCATCCAACTCCTCCGGCGAGACGCCCAAGGAATTCGTTACATCGATCACGACCTTGCCGTGCCAGTTTGCGGCGGCCTTCGCAACCTCCTGGTGCGCCCAGAAAGGCACAGCCAGAAGGATGATCTCGGCTTTGATCGCGTCCCCCATCGACATGGGTCGGACCGTCGGCCCGATCGCCTCTGCCAGCGGCACCAGTGCTTCGGGCGGGCGCCTGCTCGCTATGACCACTTCGATGTTCTTGCGGGCGAACGCGCGGGCAAGGGCATCGCCGACCGGGCCAGAACCAATGATTGCGTAGCTCATGGCATCACTCCTGACATGGGTTGAGATAGCGATTTTGCTCAGACGTTGCTGACCCCACCGTCGACGACCATCTCAGAGCCCGTCATGAACGAACTCTCGTCCGAGGCGAGGAAGAGTGCGGCGTTGGCGATTTCGTCGGGATGCGCCAGCCGCAGCATGGGCGTGTAGGCGGTATAGCCGCGGCGAATCTCGGCCGCGTGCGCCGGCGAACTCGCCTGATCATCGAGCATCGGCGTGTCGACCACCCCGGGACTCAGCGTGTTTGCGCGGATGCCGCTGTCCTTGAACTCAGCTGCCCAGGTGCGGGTGAATGACCGTAGCGCCGCCTTGGTGGCCGCGTAGGCCGAGTGGTTCGCCAGGCCCATGTAATGCATCGCCGAGGCGACCAGGATGATCGAGCCGCGTTGCCCCATCATCGGCAGCATCTTCTGCGTGAGGAACAGGGGGGCCCTGGCGTTCAGGGCGAAGACGCGGTCGTAGTGCTCCGGCGTGATGTCGCGCAGCGGCACTGATTCGGTCACACCGGCACTTGAGACGACGACGTCGACCTTGCCCGTCGTGCTCCGGACGACGTCCGCGACGTGGTCAAGATCCCCGAGCTTTGTTGCGTCGGCCTGGATAGCGGTGACGTTGCCGCCAATGCGCAGCACCGCCGCGTCGAGCATGGCCTGTCGCCGGGCGAAAATGAACACACGGGCGCCCTCGTTCACGAACCGCTGGGCGATGGCCAGCCCGATGCCGCTATTGCCGCCGCTGACGACGGCGACCTTGTCTGCCAGTCTCGACACGATGATGCCTTCCGTTCGTGTGCTCGAGGTGGAGCGCTGTCACCGAAGCCGGTGGATCAGGTGGAGATCGAGCCCGGACAGTGGCCCGCCGACGTCGTGCACGGCACCGCCCACGGCGAGCGGCCCGAGATCGACTGCGACCAGTCCGGTGCTGTTGATCAGTTCGATGACGAGCTGCTTTGCTTCGCCGTCGTCGCCGGATGTGAAGATGACAGTACGCGGCTTGTTCGGGGAAAAGTCCTGTATCCAATGCATCGGCATGTTGCTGATTGACTTGACGAGCCTCGCGCCGGCCGCCATCTCGGCGACCATCTCGCTGGATCTCCGCCCCTTCAGCGCGGCCCGCGATCTCGTCACGCCAGCCAGGCTGATGTCCGGCACAGGGTCGATATGCGCGTTGGTGGCGTCGACCAGAATTCGCCCGCGCCAATCGATGCCTTTCAGCGCTTCCGGCACGTTCAGCCAATTCGTCGCGAGGATGACGACGCCGCACTCGGCCGCTTGGTCCCTGGTCCCCGCGACGGCGCCCGGACCGAGATCGGCGACATAATCAGCCAGCGTCGCGGGACCCCTGGAATTAGACACGACGATGGTGTGGCCGGCGGTCAGCAAGTGACGGCCGAACGTGCGTGTCACGTTTCCGGCTCCAATAAAACCAATTTTCATGACCTGTCTCCTGGCGCGGTCGGACTTGCGCGGAAATGGGTCTGCCTGCGCCGGGCGTTCAGTGCGCAAGCACGCATAGCGGTGGTGCGAAATCGATCCGGCTGAACGACCGCGGGCAGCGGTGGCCGGCCATGTCCGCCGTGCCGGCGCGCCGGCGGGTGCGTGTCGGCCCGCGGCCATTTGTCTTCAAATGGGGTTGTTTCTTTTGTCCTGGCCTCCGGCCGCCCCGTGGTGCCCGCCAGGTGCTCGACTGGCCGGAGTGTTTGTGCCGGGGCACGAAAAGCGGTTCCGTGCCGTTGGTCACAGGTTCCGGCGAGTGCACCTATCGGTGCGGGATTGCACCACATGATCGACTGGGATGACGTTCGCTACTTTCTTGCCGTCGCGCGCGAGGGCTCGGTCCGGGCCGCCGCCGGGCGCCTCAAGGTGAACCACTCCACCGTGCTGCGACGTATCGCTGCGCTCGAGGCGCGCCTCGGGGCGCACATGTTCGAGAAGCTACCTTCGGGCTACCGCCTGACCGATGCCGGCGAGCAGGTCATGGAGTTCGCGGCTCAGATGGAAGCGTCGTCGCACCAGTTGGAGACGCGTGTCTTCGGTCGCGACCAGAGCATACGCGGCGTTCTAAGTCAAAATGGAAGAGCATCTGCGTTCGAGCGGCCTCAGGTATACGATACTGCGGCCGGTCTTCTTGATGGAGAACTGGCTGAGAATGTCCGGGTATTGGGGCGAGCCAATCCGGAACGGGTGGTCCAGCAGCCGTTAAGCCTCATGGCAACCATGCAGATGGTCGCGGTGGATGACATCGGCGCGTTTGCATCGCTTACGTTTGAGCATCCCGGCAAATGGAAGAACAGGACATTTTCGCTGGCGGGTGATGAATTATCGATGCAGCAGATTGCCGACGCATTCAGCCGTGCGACAGCGCGAGATGTGAAGTACGTTCAGGTTTCCTGGGACCAGTTCGAGAA
>JASHVB010000515.1 GCA_030039695.1 Acetobacteraceae bacterium | reverse complement strand
CGTTCGCCTGCAGATGAGGAATGACGCTGTTGGGTGCTCTGCCTTGCTGTAGCACTCTGTAGTGCCGCAGCCCGCGCAACCGCGGCATGGCGCGCAACTGATCGACATGCCGGGCGACCGACGCCAGCTCAGAGTCTTCCGGAAATAGCACGATCAGCCTGGCCCGGCCGGCGTGTTTGTTCACCGTCACGACGTCATCCGGCTCGGCGATGATCCGAGCGACTGCGCCAATGAACAGTTTTGAGTCCTCGTTGCATGCCGCCATTGCCACGGAGGCGTGAGCCCGTGCCCGATCCGCGTCGTTGGCGAAAGTCAAGACCGGAAACCCGTCGATGCGCATGGACCGCGCCGCGGCATTGGTCGCGGGTGACGCAAGCACGTGGCACTGCACGTAGTGTCGTAGCGCCGGGAACATGCATACCAGTGGACCATGCACATCGAGCCAGTGCCGGCGGAATTCGCTCAGCGGCACGTCTTCGCGCCGGCGCATCAGGCTAATAGCGGCAATCATACGACGGGCGTGCTCGGCGGACCGCCATGTTCCCACGCGTTGAATGTAGCGTCCCACAGTGCGATGCGGCCATCGCGCACGCGCCAGATTTCCGTACCGCGGCCTTGCATCGGCTTGCCGGTTAGCGCGTCCTCCCAGGTTGCATCCCAGGTATTGGCGAGCAGATCGCCCATCAGTATGCGCAGCGTCTTCTGCAGCTTATAGCCCTTGGTGCGGGCGAACCTCGCCCGCAGGAAGTGCATGATCGCTTCGCGGCCATGCATTTTGGGAAAGTCGGCGAACGATGCCACGGCGTCCTCGGTAAATCCTTGTTCGATCCGGTCAAGCGCGGCGGCACCGAACGCCTCCTCCACGTCCTGCACCAGGCGTTGCGCCGCGTCCCAGGTGAGAGCGCTGCCGGACGATGTCGGCATTTCCATGGGTTTCCTCCCTGGTTGGCAGTGCATCTTCGGCACCGTCCCGCGCGATGTGCAAGTGAGGTATGGTGTCACGCCATGTCGGGGTGGTGTAGCGTGCCCGTGATCACGCGGAGGCGCAGCCATGGACGATAAGGTCCCAAGCATCGATGCGAGAACCTTGAAGGCATGGCTGCATGATGCCGGCGAGATCGCCTTGCTGGACGCACGCGAGGAAGTGCCTTTCGACCGGCGCCACCTGCTGATGGCCGCGTGTGTGCCGCTCAGCCGGCTGGAGATGATCGTCGGTGAGACCGTGCCGCGGCGGTCGGCACGCGTGGTGTGGTGCGACGACGGCGAGGGACTGGCGGGGCGTGCTGCCTCGCGCATGGCGACGTTGGGATACACCGATGTCTCGATGCTGCAAGGCGGCGTGTCCGCATGGGAAGCCGCAGGTTACCGCGTTTACCGCGGCATCAATGTGCCGAGCAAGGCATTCGCCGAAGTGGTGGAGCATGAAGCGGGCACGCCCTGGATCACGGCCGAACAATTGCAGGAACTGATCAGGTCGAACACCGATATCGCGATCTTCGACAGCCGCTCGTATGAGGAATTTCACGCCAACAGCATTCCCGGTGCGATCAGCGTGCCGGGTGCGGAGCTGGTGTACCGGTTCGCCGATCTGGTGCCGTCGGCGGATACAATGGTGGTGGTCAACTGCGGCGGGCGCACACGCAGCATCATCGGTGCGCAATCGCTGATCAATGCCGGCGCGCGAAACAAGGTCGTATCGCTGAAAGACGGTACGCAAGCCTGGCATCTGGCCGGTTACCAGGTACTGAAGGGTGTGACAACACGACTGCCTGTGGTGTCGGCGGCAGGCCACGCGGCGGGGCGCGCCGCCGCGGAACGTGTGGCGCAGCGGTTTGGCATTCGCTCAATCGATGGCGCGACGTTGCTCGAATGGCAGGCGGAAGCTGACAGGCGAACCTTGTACGTCTTTGACGTGCGCACGCCGGAGGAATACGTCGCAGGCCATGTCCCAGGCATGAAGCACATCGCTGGTGGACAGCTCGTGCAGGAGACCGATCGGCACGCGGCGACCTGGGGTGCACGCATCGTCCTGGTGGACGACGACGGTGTGCGCGCGATCATGACCGCGCACTGGATGAAGCAGATGGGATGGGACGTCGCGGCGATGACCCTCGACATGCGTGTCGCCGGCACCGCGTCGGGATCGTACGTACAGCGCGTGCTAGGCCTGGACGGCATGTTGGTGCCAGAGATCGGCGCAGCCGCGCTGCACGCGCGGCTGGCTGCGGGCAGCGCCAACATCGTTGATCTGGACTGGAGCCGTGATTACGTCGCCAGGCACATTCCGGGCGCGTTTTATGCGATCCGCTCGCGGCTGATTCATGTCTTAAGCAGCCTGCCCGCCGCCGCGGTTAACGTGTTGACATCCTCCGACGGCACGCTGGCGAAGCTCGCCGTCGCCGAATGCGCGGCCGCCTCACCCGCGCCCGTGCAGGCGCTTTCAGGCGGCACAGCGGCATGGCGGACTGCGGGCTACGCGCTCGAGCAAGGCGCGACGCGCATGGCCTGTCCACCGGATGACGCGCGGCTGCGCGCGCGCGAGCAACCGGGAAATGTCGAGGACGCGATGCGTGCCTATCTCGCCTGGGAGATCGAGCTGGCGAACCAGATGGCGGTTGACGACGACCAGCGGTTTCAGGTGACGGCGGGATAGCAGCCCGTGGCAGAAAGGACCGGAGCATCATGACTTCATCGCGTTTCGTATTGAACCGTCGCACAGTTTTGGCTGCATCCGCTGCAACGCTGGCCGCGCCGCGCATTGCACGTGCCCAGACCAGCCGCGTGCTGAAATTCATCCCGCAGTCGGACTTGTTGGTGCTCGATCCGATCTGGTCGGCCGCGTACGTGGTGCGCAACCACGCGATGATGGTGTTCGACACGCTTTATGGTCTGGACGGCAACTATCATCCACAGCCGCAGATGGTGGAAGGCCACCGCGTCGAGGACGACGGAAAGACCTGGTTGCTTACATTGCGCGACGGGCTGGCCTGGCACGTAGGCGGCAAGGTCCTGGCGCGCGACTGCGTTGCCAGCATCCGCCGCTGGGGCGCGCGTGACAGCTATGGCCAGACATTGCTGGCCGTCACCGACGAGCTGGACGCGCCGGACGATCGCACCATCCGGTTTCGCCTGAAGCGGCCATTTCCGTTGCTGCCGGCAGCGCTGGGTAAGGCTGGCTCCAGCGTCTGCGCCATGATGCCAGAGTACTTGGCAAAAACGGATCCGTTCAAACAGATCACGGAAATGAACGGCAGCGGCCCGTTCCGCTACGTGGCAAAGGAGCGTGTCGTCGGCTCGTTGGTCGTCTATGAGAAGAACACTGCCTACGTGCCCCGTCCGGACGGCACGGCAAGTTTCATTGCCGGTCCGAAGATCGTGCATGTCGATCGTGTCGAGTGGCACGTGCTGCCGGACCCCACGACGGCGGCGGCCGCGATGCAGGCCGGAGAACAGGATTGGTGGGAAGCGCCGACGTTCGATCTGCTACCGCTGATGCGCCGGGCGAAGAATGTGACCGTCCCGCCTCCGACGCCCCTCGGCTTCCTCGGCGGGCTGCGCTTCAACCAGCTGCAGCCACCCTTCGATAACCCGGCCCTGCGGCGCGCTCTGCTCGGTGCGGTCGACCAGCAGGATTTCATGATCGCCGCGGCGACAACGGACCCTCGCAACTGGAGAACCGGCGTTGGGATATTCTGTCCGCAGTCGCCAATGGCGAGCGACGCCGGCATGCAGGTGCTGACCGGGCCGCGCGACATGGATGCGGTGAAGAAGGCGGTTGCCGCCTCTGGCTACAAGGGAGAGAAGGCCATCGTTCCCGTGCCGTCGGACTTTCCCAGTCTGCGCGCGCTGGCGGATGTCGGCGTTGACATGATGCACAAAGCCGGCATCGACGTCGAAGCGCGCGCCATCGATTGGGGCACAATGTTGGGATTCCTCCAGAAACAGGACTCGGTGGAGAAGGGCGGCTGGAGCGCATTCTTCTCGTACTGGTCGGGCCTCGATCAGTTCGATCCTGCGGTGCACGTGTGGATTCGCGGCAACGGCAGAAGCGCCCGGACCGGCTGGCCGACCAGCGCGAAACTGGAAGACCTGCGCAATGCCTGGCTGGCGGCCCCCGATCTTGCCGCGCGAAAACGGATCGCCGCCGACATCCAGCTCCAGTGCTTCGTCGACGTGCCATATATTCCGCTGGGCCAGATCCTGCCCACCTGGGTTTATCAGCACACCGTCACGGATGTCCTGCAACCCTACGCATTGTTTTGGAATCTGCGGAAGAGCTAATCGAATTCCAGACCAAGTGTTCCGGCGGAGGGCATCGTCCAATGCCTGTACTGAAAATCAAGCGGGTCTACGATCCGCGGGGCGACGATGACGGTGCACGCATTCTGGTCGATCGTCTGTGGCCGCGAGGGCTTTCCAAGAACAGGGCGGCTATCGATCTCTGGCTGAGGG
>JASHVB010000514.1 GCA_030039695.1 Acetobacteraceae bacterium | reverse complement strand
GGTTCTGGAACGCGTCGGGGTTTTCAATAAAACTCGGTTCCAGCGGCATAAAGGTGCAACTAGACTCTTTGCGTGCGCTGCTGTTAGGTGGGATTGCCTTCGACACCCCGGCGACGTTTCCCAGTCCGGTCGCCAAGGCAGATCAGGTGTTCCCGCTCTATACCGATCGTGACGCAGCCGATGCCGCCTCCTACCAGCGAAAGATTTCTCTCGTATCCTACTTTCCGGGATCGGTACGGGGGCTGGGCCGAGGTTCCGAGGTAACCGTGCATGGACTGGTGGTCGGAGAAGTGACGGATGTCCGGCTCATCTATGACCCGGTCAAGGACATCGTATTGGCCCCTGTGCACTACGAGATCGAACCAGAGCGTGTGCTCGGTGTCGGAAAAAAGGCGTTTGACAACCCCTCTGAAGGGATGGCCGCATTGCTGGGCCACGGATTGCGGGCAACCTTGCAAAGTGCCAGCCTTATCACAGGGCAGCAGGTGGTTGCGCTGGACTTCGCAACGGATGCAGCGCCGGCGAAGTTGAGGATGCAAGGCTCCGATTTCGTTATGCCGGTCATAGCCGGCGGCGGTGTCGCTTCGCTCGAAGCATCCGCAGCGGACCTCATGCAAAAGGTAAATGAGATACCGTTCAAGCAGATCGGCGACAAACTGGACGATATTCTGACCGGCGCGAACGATGACCTCAACAACGCGCGGACACGGCAGGCAGTGGCCGACCTTGCAGCGACCTTAGACCAGGCGAAGATCCTCATCAGCAATTTGAACCGCGGGGCGGATCCGACGCTCCGCCAGTTGCCGCATATCGCAAGCAGCCTGCAACGGACGCTGTCCGGCACGGACAAGTTGATAGGTTCTCTGAACAACGGATATGGCGACAACACAGTATTCAACCGAGGCCTGGACCGGCTGATCGCTCAGCTGAACGATGCGGTGAGTTCCATCCGCGCCTTGGCCGATCTTCTGACGCGTCACCCCGAGGCGCTGATCAGAGGCCGCGCCGGCGGAGCAGAGGAATGACGTCGTCAACAAGCAAAAGGTGGGTCGCGGTGGCGGTATTGGCGGCGCTGGCCGCATGCAGTTCACCTGACCCCGTTTTGTACACCATTGCGCCGATTAATGGGCACGAGCGGGAGGGAGCGCCACGGGCTATCGGCATTGAGCAGATCAGTCTCGCACGGTATCTGGAGCGCTCGGAGGTGGTTCGCTCCACCGAAGGATATCGTGTGGTGGTAATGGCCAATGACTGGTGGGGTGAACCTCTTGGGGCAATGCTAAGCCGCGTTCTCGTGACCGAGTTGCAACAGAGGTTGTCCGGCAGCAACGTCGTCAGTGAGGCGGGCGCAGTTGTGGTTCCCTTCGACACGAGCATCGCTTTGAATGTCGAAAGACTTGACGAGGATGTACCCGGTCGAGTTGTGCTCCAGGCTCAGGCCGTGGTGCATCGCAAAGGAAAAAGCCGTGCGGTCCTTCGGTCCTTTCGCTTCTCAGCAACATCCCCGTCACTCGGCACGGCAGGCGAGGTTGCGGCCATCAGCAATACTATCGCGCAATTGGCGGATGCCCTTGCGGCCCTGATTGTTGAAACCTCCGCCAACACATGAGCGTCGGGCCCGGTATCACCCAGCCTCGCATGCGGGAATGTCCTGGTTGTGGACAGCATCAGACTGTTCCGGCTCTTACGCCAGGGATGATCGCACAATGTGTTCGCTGCTCGACCACGCTCCGCCGAACAGTCGTCCACGGGCTCGACCAGAGCACGGCGCTGGTACTCGCGGCATTTGTGCTGTTGGTTGTCATGAGCACGACTACGATGATGAGTGTTCGGACCTCCGGGATGCAGCACAGCGCTTTCCTCCTCTCTGGCCCGACCGAGCTCGTCCGGCGCAATATGGCACCGCTTGCACTGGTCGTTGTATTTGTGACCCTGCTCGCTCCGATCGCGCGGCTGACGGGAACGCTCTACGTACTGATCCGTCTACGTGAAACCAAGCCAGTTTCTCACCTGAAAACAGTATTTGCCATCGCCGAACGCCTGCGTCCCTGGTCGATGATTGACGTGTTTGTCTTCGGCGTGTTCGTGGCCTATGTGAAGCTTGGGGACCTGGTGCACATCACACTGGATATGGGTGTCTACGCGCTCCTTGCACTTACATGCGTTCTCATCTGGATGGACGGCTCGCTCGATCGGGAAGCCGTCTGGGATCGGCTCAGCGAGCCGGACCGCACGATGGTCGGCGCATCCGACACGGGACTGTCCGGGCAGACCGGCATCGCCTGCGACCTCTGTGGTCTCTTGAGCGCATCACGGTCGGATGATCTACATTGCCTACGCTGCGGAGCCCGCCTCAATCATCGCAAGCCAAACAGTCTGACCCGGACCTGGGCGCTCCTGATTGCAGCTGGCGTGCTTTACATTCCAGCCAACTACTATCCCGTGCTGACTGTCGTGTATCTGGGGGCCGGTTCGCCCAGTACGATACTCGGGGGTGTTGAGGAATTGCTGGCATCACACCTGTACCCGCTGGCGGTATTGGTATTCTTCGCGAGCATCCTGATCCCGCTTCTGAAAATGCTAGGGCTTGCAGCGATGCTCGTCGCCGTGCAATCGGGTCGAGCCGAGTGGTTGCGAGACCGGACCCGCTTGTATCATATTATACGGGAGATAGGACGCTGGTCGATGATCGATATTTTTATGGAGTCCTTGCTGGGAGCCCTGGTACGCTTCGGCACAGTAATCACGATCCAGCCGGGAATCGGTGCCATGGCGTTCTGCGCGGTGGTGATACTCACCATGTTTGCGGCGGAGGCGTTCGACCCACGCCTGATGTGGGATGCAGCTACCCGGGCAACTTCTCCGGCAACTCGGCCCGCTTGGCAGGCGGATTAGTCATGTCTAGCACCCTGCAGATGCTGCCGCCGCCGGATCCACGAGGCAAAAATCTTTAATCGTAGTATTGTGACGATGGCGACTTCGCGACCTGGATTTCCCTCTACCCGACTGCCGCGTGCCGAACCGAAGAAGTTAGTGGGTCGGCACCAATAGATAGTGGCCGCCTATCACCGTGAGCAAACGGCCGCTCCGTTATCAGTTTTGGTCCGAGAGCGGTTTGGTTCTGGCCAATGTGAGCGGTACTGCGGAGCACGATGGACGGTTGTTCTGTTACGCGTCGGGCGGCGTGCTGCACGCACCGCGCAACGCACGCTATGCGCGTGAACTGCTAGCGTTCACCATCGAACCGCGCCGTATCCAGGCCGCAGAAGCAGAACTGCTGCACCACTATCCACGCGAGGTGGTCAGTCTGGAACGACTGATGCTGCGTGCCATGCGCGCCGAGGCTACCGCCCGGCGCGTGCAATGGCCGAAAGCGATTGCCGCGGACGCGGCGGGTCCCGACAGTCCCGATTTCAAGAACCTGCTGCGGCTGGCGTCTCGGTCGGCGCCGCGGGTGCGCGACGAAGTACTGGCCCTGCGCAACCCCGCGCTGCTGACGCGCCCCGGTCTGCTCGCCCGTTACGACCTGGTGCCGATGCTGGAGGAGTTGGCGCAGACCTCCGGCACTTCCAACGGGCCGCCCAGCTTGTGG
>JASHVB010000513.1 GCA_030039695.1 Acetobacteraceae bacterium | reverse complement strand
CGTAATCAGTAGGTCCGGAGTTCGACCCTCCGCGTCGGCACCGGAATGACGGACGCGGTGCGTGGGAATGGGAACGCCGATGCCGCGCCAGCTCCTCCCGGACGTGACCGATTTCATACCGGGCAACGGCGCGGTTATCCGTGTTCGTGTCCTCCTCGGCGGCGCCGTGCAGGGTGTGGGCTTCCGGCCTTTCGTGCATCGCCGGGCCACTGCGCTGGGTCTCGCCGGATGGGTCGGCAATTCGGCCGCCGGCGTGACCATTGAGGC
Source organism: Acetobacteraceae bacterium (assembly GCA_030039695.1). Next base: position 7,753 of record JASHVB010000513.1, on the reverse strand, counting down.
GGAAGGTGACCCCCATCGCATACGCGCGCTGCTTGCCGAGTTGCGTGCATCGCCACCGACACATGCGCGTATCGCCGCTATCGAGACCTGCGAGATTTGTCCACACGGTGACAAAGGATTTGCCATTCGCGTCAGCGATACTGAAGGCGCGCCGATCGCCCATCTGCTGCCCGATCTGGCGACTTGCGACGAATGTCTGCGCGAAATGTTCGACCCTGCCGACCGTCGTTACCGCTATCCTTTCATCAACTGCACGCAATGCGGGCCGCGTTACAGCATCATCGAGGCGATTCCCTACGATCGCGCACGTACGTCGATGCGGCACTTCCGCATGTGCGCGGCATGCCAGGCTGAGTATGACGATCCGACGGATCGCCGTTTCCACGCCGAACCGAACGCCTGTCCCGTCTGCGGCCCGAAGCTGTCGCTGTGCGATCGCGCGAGCAGGGTTTTGGCGAGCGGCTACGATGCGATCGCTGCGGCGGCCGAAGCCGTGCGTGCCGGCCACATCGTTGCGGCCAAGGGCATAGGCGGTTTCCACCTGATTGCCGATGCGCGCGACAGCGTCGTCGTTCAGCGTCTGCGCGAACGCAAGCGCCGCGACGAAAAGCCATTCGCCGTCATGTTCGCCAGTCTGGCGGCGGCGCAGCAATGCTGTCGCGTCATGCCGGAAGAAGCGGTGCTGCTGACCAGTCCGGTGCGGCCGATCGGCCTGCTGCGCCGTCTCGGTGGCATCGTCTCCGAGGCCGTCGCGCCCGGGAACCCGTCCCTTGGCGTGATGCTGCCCTATGCGCCGCTGCACCATCTGCTGCTGCATGAACTGGGATTTCCGGTCGTGGCGACCAGCGGCAATGTCAGTGACGAGCCAATCGCCATCGACGAGCCGGGTGCGCTCGCACAGCTCGGACGGATTGCGGATGTGTTCCTTATGCACGATCGGCCGATCGTTCGCGCGGTGGATGATTCGGTTATGCGCATTGTGTGCGGACGCGAATTCGTCGTCCGGCGAGGACGCGGCCTGGCGCCGACGCAGCTCGGCGTCCCCGGTGTCGCCGGCGGTATCCTGGCCATGGGTGGTCACCTCAAAGCCACGGTCGCGCTCACGCGGGACGACGGCGTGGTGCTGAGCCAGCATATCGGCGATCTGACCACATCCCCCGCACGTGCGGCACACGCTTCTGCCACGGCCGATCTTGCAAGGTTGCACGCGGCAGAGCCACGACTCGCCGCGTGCGACCTGCATCCGGACTATGCGTCCTCTCAAGCGGCGAAGGCAGCCGGCCTGCCGGTGGTCGTGGTGCAGCACCATCTGGCCCACGTGATCGCCTGCATGGCAGAGCATAGCCTGCCACCTCCGGTCCTCGGCGTCGCCTGGGACGGCACCGGTCTCGGCACCGACGGCGCGATCTGGGGTGGGGAGTTTATGCTCGTCACGCCCGGTGGCTGCTGTCGCGTGGCGTGTCTGCGCCCGTTCCGGCTGCCCGGGGGTGAAGCAGCGGCAAGCGAACCGCGCCGTGCCGCCCTGGGCCTGTTGTTTGAAGCTTTTGGCGACGCCGTGTTCACCCGCGAGGACCTTGCGCCGGTTGCCACCTTCCTGCCAGCGGAGCGGCGCGTCCTCGCTGGTATGCTCCGTTCCAGTACGAACGCCCCGTGGACCACGAGCGTCGGCCGTTTGTTCGACGCGTTCGCGTCCATCGTCGGCCTGCGCCAGCGCGCCAGCTACGAAGGCCAAGCCGCCGCTGAGCTGGAGTGGGCCGCCGAGGGAACCACCCCGGAACAGCGCTATGAGTTTCGCGTGGCGACGCCGGAAGAGGTGGAGAACTCTCACCCTGCCCTGGGAGGAGTGGAGGTGGGGGCAGGGGGCCGACCGGCCGAGGAGGCTCGCTGCGCGGCTTCGCACTCCCATCGCTCTCCGCCAAGCGGAGGGGGGGTATCGGTCCAAGCCTCGCCGCCCTTGCTCATCGACTGGCGGCCGGCGCTGCAATCGGCGCTGTCGGATCTGCAATCTGGCATACCCGTCGGTGCCATTTCGGCCGCGTTCCACGCCGGTCTTGCCGCCGTCATTGCCGAAATTGCCCGCCGCATGGGCGAGCGTTGCGTGGTATTGAGCGGTGGATGTTTTCAGAATGTCCGCCTGACCGAGGCGGCGGTCGCGGCCTTGCGTGCCGCCGGTCATCAGCCGGTCTGGCACCAGTGCGTGCCGCCGAACGACGGCGGTCTGGCGCTCGGGCAGGCAGTGTGGGCCGCGTGGTCCGAAGACCGAGGAGATGAACGATGTGCCTCGCGATTCCCGGCCGGATTGTCAGCATCTCCGGTGACCAGCCCATGATGCGATTCGCCCAGGTTGATTTCGGCGGCGTCGGCAAGCAGATCAATCTCGCCTACGTGCCGCAGGCCGAGGTTGGCGATTACGTGCTGGTGCATGTCGGCTTCGCGCTGACAGTGATCGACGAGGCTGAAGCGGAACAGATCTTCGCCGACCTGACACGAATGGCCCAGCTGACCGGCGCGACGGCGACCCGGGCATGAGATACGCCGACGAGTACCGCGACGGCCGTCTCGCCCGCGCGGTAGCCGGCCGCATTGCCGAGGCGGCCGATACGGCCTCCACTTATCACTTCATGGAATTCTGCGGCGGCCACACGCATGCGATTTCGCGCTACGGCATCGAGGACCTGCTGCCATCGCATGTGCGCCTGATCCACGGACCTGGCTGCCCCGTCTGCGTGCTGCCGATCGGCCGCATCGACGCGGCCATCCGGCTGGCGCAAGACCCGAGGGTCACGCTGTGCACCTATGCCGATCTGATGCGCGTGCCGGCCTCGGACAGCATGTCCTTGCTACGCGCCAAGGCGACGGGTGCGGACATCCGCATGGTGTACTCGACGCTCGACGCCGTCCGCATCGCCGAGCAGGAGCCGCAGCGCGAAGTCGTGTTCTTCGCCATCGGCTTCGAAACGACGACGCCGCCGAGCGCTCATGCGATCAAGCTGGCGGTCGCGAAGGGGCTGCGCAATTTCACCTTGTTCTGCAACCATGTTCTAACGCCCTCGGCAATCCAGAACATCCTGGAGAGCCCTGACGTGCGCAAACTCGGCCGCGTGCGTATCGACGGCTTCATCGGTCCGGCGCATGTCAGCACGGTGATCGGCACCGAGCCTTACGTGTTCTTCGCTGAGGAATTTGCCAAGCCGGTGGTTATCGCCGGATTCGAGCCACTCGACGTCATGCAAGCGATCCTGATGCTCGTCTGCCAGGTCAACGAAGGTCGGCACGACGTCGAGAACCAATATGGCCGCGCGGTGCGCCAGCACGGCAATGAGCATGCCAAGAATGATGTCGCGGACGTGTTCGAGCTGCGCAAGGCATTCGAGTGGCGCGGACTTGGCATAGTGCCTTACAGCGGTCTGCGACTGAAGGCCGCATATGCTGAATTCGACGCGGAACGTCGTTTTGGCATCGAATATGTCCCGGCACCGGACAATCCGGCCTGCGAATGCGGCGCCATTTTGCGGGGCGTGAAGAGACCGGCCGACTGCAAGCTGTTCGGCACCGTGTGCACGCCGGAGACGCCAATGGGTTCGTGCATGGTCTCCGCCGAGGGCGCCTGCGCCGCATACTGGACGTATGGACGCTTTCGGGACAGGGCGCGGACAGAACGTCCTGCGCCACAGCCCGGCTTCTCTCGGCCATGATGAGTAATGTCTGATGTCTCTCAAAGCATACCGCCGTAAACTCGACATTCGCACCGGCCGCGTTGACATGTCACATGGCGCCGGCGGCCGGGCGATGGCGCAGCTCGTCGCCGATATCTTCCACATCGCGCTGGACAATCCGTGGCTGCGCCAGAACAACGATCAGGCGGCATTCGATATCACCGCGAGCCGCATGGTGATGAGTACCGACGCTTACGTGATTTCGCCCTTGTTCTTTCCTGGCGGTGACATCGGATCGCTGGCCGTGCATGGCACTGTCAATGATATCGCCATGGCTGGAGCGCAGCCGCTGCACCTCTCGGCAAGTTTCATTCTGGAGGAGGGCTTCCCGCTCGCTGATCTGCAACGCATTGCCGACAGCATGGGTGCCGCGGCGCGCGCGGCTGGCGTGTGTGTTGTTGCCGGCGACACGAAAGTCGTTGAACGCGGCAAGGCCGACGGCGTATTCATCTCCACCACCGGTATCGGCGTCGTCCCGCCAGGCCTCGCGCTTTCCGCCGACAATTGCCGGTCGGGCGATGTCGTGATTCTGTCGGGCAGCATTGGCGACCACGGAGTCGCGGTCATGTCAAAGCGGCAGAACCTGGCGTTCGACACCGAGATCATTTCCGATTCGGCGCCTCTGCACGGCCTGGTTGCCGCAATGGTTGCCACTGGCGGGCATGCGCTGCGCGCGATGCGCGATCCAACCCGAGGCGGCCTCGCAGCGACGCTCAACGAACTGGCTCAGCAATCGGGCGTCGGCTTCGTGTTGCAAGAAAGCGCGCTGCCTGTGAAACCGGCGGTGGCGGCAGCCTGCGAATTGCTCGGCCTCGATCCGCTCTATATCGCCAACGAGGGCAAACTGGTCGCGATTGTCGCGCCCGATGCCGCTGGCGACCTGCTGCAGACAATGCGTGGGCATCCGCTCGGGCGCGACTCGGCGATCATCGGCGAAGTTGTGGCCGATGAACAGCGTTTCGTGCAGATGACAACCGGCTTCGGCGGCGGTCGCGTGGTCGATTGGCTGTCCGGTGAGCAGCTTCCGCGGATCTGCTGAGGGCGGCGTGCGCATTCTGCTGCTGGTGCATGGCTTCAACAGCTTGTCGCAACGGCTGTTTGTCGAATTGACGGAACATGGCTACGAAGTTTCCGTGGAATTCGACATCAACGATGCGGTGACGCGCGAGGCCGTTGATTTGTTCCGACCCGATATCGTGCTCGCACCGTTCCTGCGGCGGGCGATTCCCGCGGATGTATGGCAGAGGCAACGGTGCCTGATCATGCATCCCGGGATTGTCGGCGACCGCGGCCCTTCGGCGCTCGACTGGGCGATTTTGGAGGAACGAGCCGAATGGGGCATCACTGTGCTGCAGGCGGAAGCGGAAATGGACGCCGGTCCAGTCTGGGCTGCTGCGACGTTTCCGATGAGGAACGGCACGAAATCCAGCCTCTACCGGCGGGAGGTCACCGACGCGGCGGTGCAAGCAGTGCTGGCGGCGCTTGAACGAATCGACAAAGGAACATGCATGCCATTCCGGCCGGATTCACGTGACGTGCGCGTGCGCCCGCCATGCCGCCAGGGCGATCGCACCATCGACTGGACCAGCGACCCGACAGACCTCGTCCTGCGCAAAATCAATAGCGCCGACGGTTCGCCCGGCATTCTCGATACATTCTTTGATCGCCCTGTTCGCGTGTTCGATGCCCATCGCGCTCGCGGATTCAACGGTTCCCCGGGCGCCGCGATCGGCCGTTGTGGCGGCGCCATCCTGCGCGCGACCTGTGACGGCGCCGTATGGATCGGTCATGTGCGCGAGTATCGCGACAAGGCACTGAAATTGCCGGCAACGCATGTATTTCGCACCGAAAGCGCACACCTGCCCGAAGCGGACGGCTACACACCGATTCGTTATGAGGAAGCTGACGACGTCGGCTACCTACATTTCGCCTTCTATAACGGTGCCATGAACACCGCACAGTGCAAGGCGCTCGCCGCCGCCTACGCGGCCGTGTTGCAACGGCCGACACGCGTGCTGGTGCTGATGGGTGGGCCGGATTACTGGTCAAACGGCATCCACCTTGGTCTGATCGAGGACGCCGACAGTCCGGCCGACGAATCCTGGCGCAACATCAACGCGATCGACGATCTCGCGCGCGATATCGTCACCACGACCGACCGCCTCGTTATTGCGGCGCTACGCGGCAGCGCGGGGGCAGGCGGTGTATTCCTGGCGCTCGTCGCGGACGAAGTCTGGGCGAACAAAAGCGTGGTGCTGAACCCGCATTATAAGGATATGGGTAACCTGTATGGCTCGGAATACTGGACCTATCTGCTGCCGCGCCGCACCGGTGACGCGAACGCGCAACGCGTGACCCATGCACGATTGCCAATGGGCGTTGCCGAGGCGTGCCGGCTAGGCCTGGTCGATCGCATCCTGCCCGCGACGCCGTCCGCGATCGCCGACGTGGCACGGCAGGTTGCGGCGGACCCGGCGCTGGACGCCCGTCTGGCGGACAAGCGGCGCCGCCGCGATGCCGACGAGGCAGCGAAGCCGCTCGCGGCCTACCGGGAGGAAGAGCTCGCCCGGGCCTGCCACAATTTCTATGGCTTCGACCCGAGCTATCACGTCGCCCGCTACAATTTCATCCACAAGCTGCCAAAGTCGCGCACTCCCCTGACGCTCGCGCGGCATCGTCGCGCCATGGCGAAACCGCCTCGGACACCCCATTCTCTGTGAACCGCCCTGCCACCAATTGCGGAGAACCACCCGTCATGACGCCGCTCACCGAAACCGACCGCCTGTTCTTCGAGCGTGCTGACGCAGCGCTGAGCCGCGAAGCGGCAGAACAGACGCTGTCCGACGCCCTCGCACGCAGCGACGACGGCGAGCTGTACCTGGAATATCGCGAGAGCGAGCAACTCAGCCTGGATGATGGGCGCATCCGCAGCGCCGGCTTCGACACGTCGCTTGGCTTCGGCCTGCGCGCTGTGGCGAAGGAGGCGACCGGCTACGCCCACGCTGGTGAGCTGTCCGAGCCGGCGCTGAAGCGTGCCGCGGAGAGCGTCGCCGCAGTAGCGGCCGGCTACTCCGGCACCGCCGCCGAACCGCCTCGGCCCACCAATTCGCGGCTTTATTCCGACGTCAGCCCGCTGGCTGCGATGGATGTTCGGGGTCGCACCACGGTGCTGGCGGCGATCGACGCCTATGCGCGCGGCAAGGATCCTCGGGTGAAGCAAGTCATGGCCTGGCTCGGCGGCGAGTGGCAGGCGGTGCAGATCATGCGTGCCGACGGCAACCGAGTCGCCGATCTGCGGCCACTGGTGCGGCTGAACGTCTCGGTCGTGGTGGAACAGGATGGGCGGCGGGAGACGGGCAGTTATGGCATGGGCGGACGGTTCGCCTACGACCGCGTGACCGGGGAGGCAACCTGGAAGGCGGCTGTCGACGAGGCACTGCGCCGGGCGCTGGTGAACCTGGAAAGCGTCCCGGCGCCGGCGGGCGAGATGGAGGTGGTGCTGGGGCCCGGCTGGCCGGGGATCTTGCTGCACGAGGCGATCGGGCACGGCCTGGAGGGCGATTTCAACCGCAAGAAAACGTCAGCCTTCGCCGGTCTGCTGGGTCAGCGGATTGCCGCGCCGGACGTGACCGTCGTGGACGACGGCACGATGCCGGATCGTCGGGGCAGCCTGACCGTCGACGACGAGGGTACTCCCACCAGCCGCACCGTGCTGATCGAGGAAGGCGTCCTGGTTGGCTTCATGCAAGACCGGCTAAATGCTCGGCTGATGGGCATGCGCCCAACGGGCAATGGCCGGCGCCAATCCTACGCGCATGCGCCGATGCCGCGGATGACGAATACAGTGATGCTGGGTGGTACCGCGTCGCGAGAGGAGATGATCCGCTCGGTAAAGCGAGGGCTGTACGCGGTGGATTTCGGCGGCGGCCAGGTGGATATCACGTCGGGGAAATTCGTGTTCTCGGCGAGTGAGGCGTACCTGATCGAGGACGGCAAGGTCACCGCGCCGGTGAAGGGCGCGACGCTGATCGGCAACG